>NZ_JBHSPY010000014.1:0-64910 GCF_042658245.1 Neisseria weixii | reverse complement strand
GGATGTAACGGGTCTTTTGCCGGTTGGGCAGTTGTCCGGCGGGCTGCCAATCGGGCAGCCGGTTAATTTTGAGCAACGGGCAGCTGCCGGTATGTTTGCCCGTCATGATTTGGGCTTGTTGCTGGAAGAAGCTGCTCATAAAAAAACGCCTCTGAATCCTTTAGGGGGAATTTAGGGGAGTTTTGGGGTTTTTGCAAAGGTCTCAGGCCGTCTGAAATATTTTTCAGACGGCCTTTGCTTACCTCATGACGGTATTACATTATCACAGAATTACCACTGGTAACCGACCCCAGCAGTCGCACCGTAGTGCCCGCGCGAGTTGCCGGTGGCGGAGCCTTTAATTACCCAGTTACCGTTGTCGGAAATGCTGGAGTAACCTAAGGCATAACCACTTTCGCCACGGTAGGCACTGCCGGCTACGGCAACCATGCTCTTACCCGGTAGATAGGCTTGTGGCAGACCAGCTACCGCCATAGCAGCAGCAGCTCCCGCATTAGCACGTCTTTCGGCACTGTCGATGCGCTGGTTGAGCTGATTGCCCATATTGACGGTGTAATTGGCCACGCTGTTGATGGCTTCGTTGGTTTGATGCAACTGGCTGCCGTTAACGGCATCTTTGCTGGTGGCAGAAATTTCACCGTCGGCTACGTTGGTGATTTTCTTGTCGCCTGCATCCAAACCATCTGCGGTAATGCTCGGACCGTTGGCTATGCTCAGGCCGGTGCCACTCAACACGGTGTCGCCAGCTGTTACGCTGTCAACCACCAAATCTTTAGCGGTTGAAACAGTATAGTTGGCGCTGCCGTCGGTGTTGGTGCTTTGCGCCACCACAATGTTGTCACCCGCATTCACAGTGGTTTTGGCTTTAACTGCCGTTTGGTTCACTGCTTTGATAGCGTCATCTACATTGTTTGCGCCCGTACCGCCAATATTGCTCATGCTCACGCTGCCGCCGGGGTTAACCGTGGCGTTGCCGCCTAACACATTGGCTACAGAGACCGCAGTGTCGTATAGCTGGCCGCCGTTAACCGCATCGGTGCTGCCTGCGGCCACGTTGCCGGCAGCCACGTTGGTCACTTTCTGGTTATTGGCGTTGACGCCGTTGCCGCTGATGTAGGTATTACCGCCTACGCTCACACCTGCGTCATCCAATACCACGCGGTTAGCTCCCGTACCTGCGGTAACACTATTGAAGTTAACGTCTTTCTCAGTGGCTACGGTATAGTTGGTGCTGCCGTCGGCATTGGTGCTTTGCGCCACCACAATGTTGTCGCCTGTGCTCACGGTGGTTTTGGCTTCAACCGCCGCCCGGTTCACCGCTGCGATGGCATCGTTCACGTTGTTCGCACCCGTGCCGCCGATATTGCTCATGCTCACGCTGCCGTCGGGGTTAACCATGGCGTTACCGCCGAACACGTTGGCTACGGAAGCTGCGGTATTGTGCAGCTGGCCGCCGTTAACCGCATCGGTGCTGCCTGCGGCTACGCTGCCCGAAGCCACATTGGTTACTTTCTGGTTGTTGGCGTTGATGCCGTTGCCGCTGATGTAGGTGTTGCCGCCTACGCTCACGCCTGCGTCATCCAATACCACGCGGTTGGCGCCCGTGCCTGCGGTTACGCTGTCGAAGTTGACGTTTTTGGCGGTGGCCACGGTGTAGGTGGTACTGCCGTCGTCGTTCTGTTTTTCAGACACTTCGATGTTGTCGCCTGCTGCCACTTTGTTGGCCGACGCTGCTGCTGCGGCTTTCAGTTGGGCTACGTTGACGGCGTCGGTGTCTTGCTCACCGGCTTTCACTCCGCCGATTTGCTTGTTGCCGGCGTCGATGCCTGCCGATGTGATGTTCACATCGCCTGCTTTGAGGCCGTCTGAAGTCAGCGCTACGCTGTCGCCTACTTTAACGCCGTCGTTGTTCAACACGGTTTGGCCGGTGGTTACGCTGCCGTTGCTGCCTAGGTTGACGGTTTCGGCCAGCTTGATGCTCAAGGTGTCGGTGCTGTTGGCTACAACCGCGATATTGTTGTCGGTTAAGTTGCCGGTGGCGCCGCCTTTGAGGTTAACGGTGGTGCCGAGTTTGCGCTCGACATTGCTGCCGCTGTCGCCTGCAAAGGTTAACGGGCTGTTTACCGCGCCGTTCAGCTTGGTTAGGGCATCGCCTACGTTGTTGGCAACGCTGCTGTTGCCGGTGGCCGGGTCGATGATGGTGTAGGCCGGGGCGCTGACGGTGCCGTCGGCATTCACTGCCGAACCGCCGCCCAAGGCGTTGGCTACGCTGTCGGCCGTGCCGTACAGCTGGCTGCCGTTAACGGCTTCTTTGCTGCCGGCGGCAATGCTGCCGTCTTCCAAACCGCTGATCTTGCCGTTCGTGCCTACGGTTAAGCTGCCTGCTTTGAGGCCGTCTGAAGCCAGGGCTACATCGTTGCCGACTTTAACGCCGTCTTGGTTCAGCACGGCATCGCCTGCGGTTACGCTGTCGAAGCTGACGTTTTTGGCCGTTGCCACGGTGTAGGTGGTGCTGCCGTCGTCGTTCTGTTTTTCAGACACTTCGATGTTGTCGCCTGCTACCACTTTGTTGGCCGACGCTGCTGCTGCGGCGTTCAGTTGCGCCATGTTCACCGCATCATCGTCGGCCACACCGTTGGCGACGCCGGAAATCACGTTGCCGCCGTTGTTCAGACCGCTTTCAGACAGGCTGACCGGATTGCCGCCGGCTGGAGTGATGGTGAGGCCGTCTGAAGACAGCACGGTGCCATCTGCGGTGATGCTCTCAACAGTTAAACTATCTGCCGTTTTTACGGTGTAGATGGTTTGACCGTCGTTGCCGGTTTCGCTATCCACTTCGATGTTGCTGCCTGCAACCACTTCGGTTTTTGCAGCTTTCGAGGCTTTGTTGATTGCATCGGCCACATTGGCTGCTGTGGCAAAGTTATCGCCCGGCTCATCTGCGGTTACAGTGCCGTCGGCTGCACTGGTCAGGCCTGATTTGTTCACGTCGAAAGTGATGTCGCCGCTGCTGTTGCGCGCAGTGGTACCGGTGCCGTTGACAAAATTAACCTGTTTGTTGGTTTGGTCAATTGTTTCGGCGGTTGTGCCGTTCACGCTGGTGGTAAAGCTTTGCAACGCGCTATCAGCTTTGGCCAGGGAGGTTTTGGAGGCTTCCGACAAATCGACGGCGTAGTCGGTGACGTTGTTGCTGTCTTTCGCACCGGCGGTAACGGTTACGGCATTCGAACCTGCTGAGGCTTTCGCGCCGTCGGCATTGACGGTGTAAACGGTTTGACCGTTAGCACCTGTTGTGCTGGTTACGCTGCTGACGTTGGTGCCTTTTTCCACTTCTGTCATTGCGGCTTTCACTTGAGCTACGGTAGCCGCATCGTTATCGGCAACGCCGTTGGCGACGCCGGAAACCACGTTACCGCCGTTGTTCAGGCCATCTGAAGTCAGACTAACCGGATTGCCGCTGGCTGGAGTGATGGTGAGGCTGTTGCCTTTGATGTCGGTAATGTTGCCCGCTGCATCTTTTACCGTAACAGTAGTGAACTCAACATCTTCTTTGGTGGCCACCGAAATCTTATTGGCGCTTTGGGTGATTTTGATGTTTTTGCCCGCATCAACGGTAACGGTTTCGCCATTTGGAACCTTTGTATCTTCGGTGGCGGCAGTATTGTCAACCTGTTCACCGTCTGAAGCAGAAGTGGCCAAATTAAAGCCTGCTGCTTTCAATTGGGCAACGTTAACGGCATCGGTGTCAGCCGTGCCTGCGGCCAAATTGGTAATTTGGCGGGTAATGCCATGCACGCTGCTACCTACGGAAACCGCACCATATAATGCGCTGGATGTCCAAGTGCTGTTGTTTTTATCACTTGCTGCGAGCAAAGGATCAGCACCAACCATTCCGCCTGCTACATCAGCCAAACTGTTTGCACCCAATGCGACTCCGCTGTTCACAGATGCTATTGCAGAATGGCCGAGTGCCAAAGAACCAGTGTTTTGAGCTTGAGCGCTCGGACCGAAAGCAGCCGAGTTATCAGCTATTGCTTTTGCGCTATTACCCACTGCCACACCATACCGGCCACCTCTCAGAGCCGCACCGGATGCATCGGTTGAGCCTGCTGTCGCTCCGTTACCGATGGCCACGCTATAAATAGCATTTTGGGTAGTGGAAGCATTGCTGCCCAACGCTAGAGATCCTATACCGCTGCCGGCTGCTTTATAACCGATGGCGGTAATCATACCGGCGTCAGGCACATTCACCCCTGTTGCCGTGGTGAATGCAGTTGCTTTTGCTTCTTCACCCAAGGCAATACTGCCGTTAGCAGTAACTACAGCGTCTTTACCGATAGCAACAGAGTTATTACCGCCACCATTGTTTGCTGCTGCATTCTTACCGATAACAATAGCATTTTCAGCACTAACCGTTGCTTGGGTATTGGTGCCGATTACCACGGAATCATTGGATTCGGTTTGAGCCGCATTACCGATAGCAATATTGCCTGTTTTGGTGGTTCCGATGGTTCCTCCCAACGCTTTGGCATCTACACCGATTGCAATACCGTTTAAGCTAGTAACTTGGCTTTTTGTGCCCAACGCCAAGCTTTTCTCCGATTCGGCTTTAGCCAAACGGCCAAGTGCCGTTGCGCCGTCTTGCAGAGCTTGTGCATCATTGCCGATAGCTACTGTATAGGTATTGTCTGCCACCGCACCCGAACCCATGGCCACCGCACCATTGTTGGTTGCTTTAGAGTCCAAACCGATGGATACGGCAAAATTACCCGTGCTTTGGGCACTTTTACCCACGGCAACCGCACTGTCGGCAGTTGCATCGGCACTTTGACCGACGGCTACGGTATCTTTAGCCGTGGCCGTGGCCTCATTACCCAAGACGGTTGCATTGTCTGCCGAGGCGTTAGCCAAATGACCGACTGCCGTAGCATTAACCGCAGTTGCTTGAGCCGCCACACCGGCAGCCATAGCATTCAACCCGGTTGCGCCTGTGTTATCGTAGTTGGCGCTTTCTGTTCCACCGTCATTAACACTGTAATAATGTGTTTGGGCATCTTGAAGCCCTTTGGTAACGATATACAGCTGGCTGCCGTTAATGGCGTCGGTTGAGGTTGCTGAAATTTCGCCTGCGGCCACATTTTGGAGGCGGCGCTCGGAATCTGCGGCACCTACCGTTACCGCGCCAACAGCTCTTTGGCCGGCAAAACCTGTGTATGTTATCCCATTGATAACGGCTGAATTCACCGTACCCGTGGCACCGGCACTGGTTGTGCTGCCGGTTACATTCAGAATATCGGTGTTAAATAATGTGCCCGCTGCATTTGCCGCGCCGTCGGCAACTTGGCTGTCATTACCCAAATATACCGAATTGGCTGCAGTAGTGCCTAATGTATTCCCAGCGGGATCGGAGTTGATACCGCTGCCCAATACATAAGTACTGTCGGTGGTGATGTGGTTGTAGCTACCGATTGCACGGCTGTTGTCGGCATCAGCCGTCATCAGGTTTAAATTACCGAACACACCGGCATTATCGGCGGCAATAGGATTGTCTACTGTTCCGTTGTCGTTACCGATGGCATAGGTTCCGGTACCTGTGATATGGGAAGGATCACCCAGTGCACCAGAGTTGGTGCCGGAAACAATGTTGCCCACACCGATGGAAATAGATTGCAAGCCTGTGGCTTGAGCACCTTTACCGATAGCAATGGCATTATTAGCAGTTGCTTTGGTTTCCGTACCGATAGCTACTGTATCACTTGCACTCACGCGTGGCACACCCGTACCTTGCCCAGCTTGTTTGCCAATAGCAACATTGTTTGAACCATTGATAAACTGACCCGCCTGATAGCCAGATGCCACGTTAAAGGTTCCAACAGAACCTTGTCCAGCCTGCCAACCAACCGCTACTTGTCCTTGGTTACCGGTTGCATTACGACCTGCATCCACACCTACAAATACAGTATTATTGCCTACAATACCACTATATGTTTGGATATCCACGTTACCTGAGTTAGTGCCGATAGCGACATTGCCCGTACCTTGCGCCGTCGCTTTATTGCCGATAGCCACACTATTTTCTTGATTGGCCAAGCTGGTATTGCCGATAGCCACAACGCTGGCCGTCTCACCTTTGCTGTCAACCCCCAAGACTACGTTACCAGTCCCTGTAGCCCTGGTTCCTTTACCGATAGCTAGAGCACCTGTTGCTGAAGATTGGGCATCATTACCAATAGCCGTACTATTTTGATGCGTAGATCGGGCTACATAACCAATGGCAATAGTGCTGTCATTTTCCGAACGTGCGCCATCCCCCAAGGCTAATGAAGACTTTCCAATTGCATGAACATCATTACCTCCCGCAAAAGAATTCTGCCCTATTGCTTCAGAAGCTTGACCGATAGCCGCCGCATTGGTGCCTCGTACCACACTATATGCGCCGATAGCAATTGAGTTTTCAGCTTTTAAAAGACTTCCTGCAACGGAGGCATTATATTCAGTACCAGCTTTGTCATAAATTTTACCTCCGGTAACAGTGGCCTTTTCCGCAAGCGCATCTGTACCGATAGCAATCGAACGCATAGCCGAGCTGTTTGACCTGACACCAACGGCAATCGAATTGGCTCCGGTGGGTCGATAACTTGATGTTGACTGCTGATAATTAGCATGCTGGCCTATAGCGATTGCACCGGCTGCTCCCGCATTGGCGGTATTACCCACAGCAACAGCATTATTGCCCAAGCTGCGGCTGCTATTGCCCACAGCCACCGTTGTCGCACCCAGCCCTTTAGCCGTTTGACCAACCGCCACCGATCCGGCACTGGTTGCTAATGCACGGTTGCCAATCACTACCGAATTACTGGCAGTAACAGATTTCACACTATTTATGTTGGTTGAGCCAGACGCGGTAACCGTTATCGATTTCACCTCGATTTGATTTTCTGGAGTACCTGCTCTTACAGCAGCATCAACCGCCTGTGTAGCATTGGCATAAGTACCCAAAATCACGTTACCGGCACCATTCAATCCGGCACCTGCATCGGTGCCCAAACCGATATTGTTGTTTGCACCGGTTCCGTATCTTAATGCCCCGTCGCCAATGGCAACATTGCGTGCTTCAGAAGAGATTTGCACGGGGTTACTGCCCGCATTACGGCCGATAGAGATATCCCATCCACTTGAAGCCTCCGCAAGCTGGCCGATGGCAATACCTTGAACGTTAACTGCCTTTGCACGGTCACCAATTGCCAAAGAAGCTGCGCCGGAAGCCACTGACGAAAAACCGGCAGCAAAAGCTACATCGGTAGTAGCGCTTACCGATTGGCCAATTGCAACTGCGTTGTTACCGGATGCATTTGCCCCAGAACCACAGGCAAATGAGTTCGTATTAGAAGTAGCCGGAAGAGTCGCATCATTCTGTGTACAAGTTGCGGCCACGGCCTCGCTTGCGGGTAGCAACGCAAACCCTGTAATCAATGCAAAATTCAACGCCAATGCGCTCCATCCACAACCGGCTAGACTGTAAAGCTTGTTAACTCGGTTATTTGACAAACAGTGTGCGCCTTCTTGTGTTCGAGACATTTGGCTGCCTGCAGGCTTACCTTTAGCGTTTTCAATCTCAGACACGGCAACCCATGCGCCTAAAGATTCATTCCAAATACTGCGATAACTTTTATTCATGATATTTCCTTATTACTTATTTTTTAAGTTAACACTCCGTGAGTCAGACACTTGGGCTATCCCAGCTTCCCCATCCGAACCATGACTTGAATGACCATTAAATGTCACTTACATCATTTAACTGATATTTTTTGTCACTTTGTGACAAATTACTCACTCGCATTACATTACAACATCGATTATTGCATGATGAAATTAATATACCGATTATTTGATTTTTAAACCTCTAATCATAAGGTTAATGCACCATGCTGATTGACTGCTTGGCCATAATGCCGCTTGCTGTTTTTTTAGTTTTGCAATTTCCATGCCAATATTTTTTGTTAGACGGTATTTTTTTTGATTAAGTGGTGAGATGATATAAAAGCAAGCACCAGCCATGCTTGCGATGGTGAGATTGAGGCTCTGTATAATTACTGCGGGTGCATACCCATACGGGGAATATGTTATGCAAACAAGCCGAGAATCTTTACCTCTCAGATTTGAGTGCAGTTCAAAGTCAGGGAAGCAAAAAGTATATATGCCATTAAAGATAGTAAAGATAGATGGGATTTTGAGCAGTGCATAACTCAAGAGATATACCAAAGATGGGGTTTTGTAAAAGTTTCAACCAATTCAAACAAACCAAGTATGGTATGACGCGCTTGACCAACGGTGCTACCACCAAAATGCCGTCTGAAATTTTTTTCAGACGGCATTTCTGTATTCATCTGTATTTCTGAGACTCCACGATTTCTCGGCAGCCCCCAATGCCCCACATTCTCCAGCGCATGGTTCATCACCACGTCGATACACGCAGGCGGCGGTTTGATCACGAATGCTTCGCACAGAATCACATACCGACACCTTTGCCAAACTCCGCATCAAACTAACAGCAGAAACTGCAAAGTACAGTTTCTGCTGTTTTCATTGGTTTTAATCCCGACAATTTCCTACATCGTCTTAAACCATAATCGTTTCAGACGGCCTTGGTTGCATGCCGCTTATTCTTCTTTGGCTTTCACGACCATCAAGGTATGCAAACGACGGTTATCGGCGCGCGCGACGGTAAATTGCAGCGGCCCGATGACTACTTTTTCACCGCGAACCGGCAGATAGCCGAATTCCTGAATCACCAAACCGCCGATGGTATCGACTTCTTCATTGCTGTAATCGGTGCCGAAAAAATCGTTGATGTCTTCGATTTCAGTTACTGCATAAATACGCCAACGCTCGGCCGATACAGCGAAAATATTGTCGGCGCTTTCGTCTTCGTCAAACTCATCTTCAATATCGCCGACGATTTGCTCAATGATGTCTTCAAAGGTGACCAACCCCGATGTGCCGCCGTATTCATCAATCACAATCGCCATGTGGTTGCGTTGCTCGCGAAACTCTTTCAATAAGGCATTCAGCGACTTACCTTCCGGCACGAACACGGCCGGCCGCAAAATGGATTGCAAGTTGAATTGTTCAGCGCTGAACACGTATTTCAACAAATCTTTGGCATGCAAAATGCCCAACACCTCGTCCTTGTCTTCACCAATCACCGGAAAACGTGAATGCGCGGTTTCGATGATATAGGCGACAATGCGCTCAAGGCTGTCGTTTTCCTTAATCACATTCATTTGGCTGCGCGAAATCATCGCATCACGCACTTCCAACTCGGTAAAATCCAATACTTTTTCCAAGCGGGCAAAGGTATCGGCATCGAATACTTCCTGCGCATGCGCCTGCCGCAACAGGCTGATGACGTCTTCGGCGGAATCGGGTTCACCGGTCAAACGGGAAACCAAACGTTCGAAAAAATTGGGTTTCGACTGAGTGTCTTCCATATTAATGTTCGTCCTATTGATAAGGGTTGGGATAACCTGCGGCCTCCATCAGGCGGATTTCGGCGGCTTCCATGACTTCGGCTTCATCGTCTTCGATATGATCATAACCCATTAAATGCAAGGTACCGTGCATGGTGAGGTGGGCAAAGTGTTGCTCGGGCGTTTTGCCCTGCTCTTTTGCTTCTTTCAGTACCACTTGCGGGCAGATAATCAAATCACCGTAAAGGCCGTCTGAAATTTGGCCGGGTATGACGTCGCCTTCGTTCAAGGCAAAACTCAATACATTGGTGGCGTAATCTTTGCCGCGGTAATCGCGGTTGTAAGCTCGGGCTTCTTCTTCATCGAGCAAAATCAGGCTGATTTCGGCGCGGCGGTATTCGTCTTTCAAGGCGGCAAAAGCCCAACGGTAGAAATCTTTTTCAGACGGCACATCGGCTGCGGAAGAGACGTTGTCAAAGTTTAAATGAAAACGTTGGCGTTGTAAGGATTGGAAAGGAAATTTTTTGGCGCGTTTCATAGATATCTACTATTTTAATGATAATATCAATAATAATTATCATTGAACCATAATTTTTTTTTACTCTAATCTCTGTAATTTGCGTTTACTACACAGCATCCTGAGTTTCAAATTTATATTTGGATTATAGGATATCCTTTACTTGATTTGTAATTTTTTAAACCCTAAGGTAAGGAGTTCAAAATGCAAGAATTGACTATATATGAGTTGGAAGCAGTTAGTGGCGGACTGAATACTACTTTTCGACCAGTAAGCCAAAATGTTGAAGACCGGCGTATTGGTTGGCGCGATAATTCTTTTTGGTGGCATTTTGAAGGAGTTTTGCCAAGATTCGGCAGTAATTGGTTATATTGATAATCTGTAAAATAGGCTTCCTGCGAGACCATGCGATATCCTGATTTTTCATTTATGTAGGGAATACACGATACTTCCTAGGGAATACCGGATTCAGGCGCAACCTGTGTGACATGCTGTGTATTCATTCTAAATAAATGTCAAAATGCAACATTAATTTTGTGGGAAGTCTTAAATACGAACTGAAGAAACCGGCTGAAGTAAATTTGTCTGATCTCCTATCCCAAATAGATTATTATTTTTCAGCGAGACATAATTAGCTACTACAAAGCAATATGATAATGTTGCCATCAAACTGCCTGAGTATCCATTCTGAAACTCAAAAAAACATCAAATCTGAATACTTTAAGAAAAAGTCTCAAAATTTAATTGAAACGGAAACCGGATGAAAAAACTGTTTTATTTTTTATTGCCTGCTTTGGCAGCATGTTTACAGCAGACCCAAGCAGATAGCAAGGCTGATATTTCCTTCCCTGAACCTGGCCAAACCATCGCTTCAGAAAATGTAACGGATTCTGATAATGTCAGAATGACAGGGAGTGTCCATTTTTCTTTTGAACAGTCGGAGTTTATTTCCCAAGGTAAAACTTATTTTATTGAAAAAAGTTACGCAGTAATCGGTGAAATCAAAGCAAAACGGAAATATTCCGGTGCATATAATATAACGCTGCACAATATATGTATTCAGGGAAAAATTTTGAATAAAGAACAAAATAAAGGAAATAATTTCGGCCCTTTGGGGCGTTATGAGCAAGCTGTCATCATAGAGGGTTTGTGTTAGACTAACAGCCTTTCCCGCCTTTACATCCGGAAAACGTAAATGAACCCGACAAAACTCGTCATCGCCAGCCGCGAAAGCCGCTTGGCCCTGTGGCAGGCCGAACACATTCAAGGCCGTCTGAAAACCCTTTATCCCGACTGCGACGTGCAAATCTTAGGCATGACCACACGCGGCGACCAGATTTTAGACAAAACCCTTTCCAAAATCGGCGGGAAGGGATTGTTTATCAAAGAATTGGAACAAGCCCTGCAAGACGGTCGCGCCGATTTGGCGGTGCATTCAATTAAAGACGTGCCGATGGATTTGCCGGAAGGTTTTGCGCTGGCTGCGATTGGCGAACGCGCCAATCCGTTTGATGCGTTTGTGTCCAACCGATACGAACGCTTGGAAGATTTACCCAAAGGCGCAGTAGTCGGCACCGCCAGCCTGCGCCGCGAAGCACAATTGCGTGCGCGCTATTCTCATTTGGTAATCAAACCTTTGCGTGGCAATCTGCAAACGCGTTTGGGCAAACTTGACAACGGAGAATACGATGCGATTATTCTCGCCGCTGCAGGTTTACAGCGTTTGGGCTTGGACGACCGCATCCGCTTGATTATTTCCGATACCGTCAGCCTGCCCGCCGCCGGACAAGGTGCTTTGGGCATTGAAATCGCTGCAAACCGCAAAGATTTGCTGGAAGTATTAAAGCCGCTCAACCACGGCATCACCCACGCCTGCGTCACCGCCGAACGCGCTTTAGCACGCGCTTTGGGCGGCAGCTGCCAAGTGCCGCTGGCAGCTTACTGCACCGAAGAAAACGGTTTACTGACCCTGCGTGGCTTGGTCGGCCATCCCGATGGCTCAACCATTATCGAAGCCTATGCCCAAGCACCGGCCGGCTACGCCGATTCATTGGGTCGCGCCGTGGCCAAACGCTTGGCCGATGATGGGGCGATGGAATTGATTGAGACCGTTTTGAAAGAATCCGCATAAACTGTTTATCAGTTTGATGGCCAGATAGGCCGTCTGAAAAGCGTATGCTCTTTTCAGACGGCCTTTTTGCTATAATAACGCGCGAGCATTTCAAATAAAAACACATCATGAACAAACACATCCGCCAAGAAATTTTCGAGCGCTTCCGCGCCGCCAATCCGCATCCGACCACCGAGCTGAATTTCAGTTCGCCGTTCGAATTACTGATTGCCGTGTTACTGTCGGCGCAAGCCACCGATGTCGGCGTAAACAAAGCCACAGCCAAACTGTTCCCTGTGGCCAATACCCCGCAAGCCATGTTGGACTTAGGCTTAGACGGCATAATGGAATACACTCAAACCATTGGTCTTTACAAAACCAAATCCAAACACATCATGCAAACCTGCCGCATTTTGTTGGAACAACACGGCGGAGAAGTACCCGAAGACCGCGCCGCTTTGGAAGCACTGCCTGGTGTCGGCCGAAAAACCGCCAATGTGGTACTGAATACCGCTTTCGGCTGGTCGGTCATGGCAGTGGATACCCACATTTTCCGTGTATCCAACCGCACCAAAATCGCACCGGGCAAAGACGTGCGCGAAGTGGAAGACAAGCTCATGCGTTTTATCCCGAAAGAATTTCTAATGAACGCGCATCATTGGCTGATACTACACGGTCGCTACACCTGCAAAGCACTCAAGCCGCAATGCGGGCAATGCATCATTAACGATTTATGCGAATGGAAGGCGAAAAATATTGTTAATTAAGTTATCCCGCCCGATGATTCAGAATTAAGAGGCAGACAGGCTTTTAGGCCGTCTGAAACATTTCAGACGGCTTTTTCCATTGAAAATGAAACGCTTGAAAAAATGTTCATAATCGGTAAAATTGCCCCTATCCACTCAAATTAAGGGTATGGCGGGTAAACTTGCCCTTCCGTCCGATTGACAAACCGCAACCCGGTAAAACAGATAGACACGCATAACAAGGAATGACTGTGACAAAAAATACCAAAAAATATATGGCTTTAACCATTGCGGCCACACTGGCATTGAGCGCATGTGACAAAGTCGGCAGTTTTTTCAGCAATGACAATACCCAAGACGAAGAGAAAGAACTGGTTCAACGCATTGAACCGCCAAAAGACGATGGCAGCGTTGGCATGTTGCTGCCCGATTTTGCCCAATTGGTGCAAAACGAAGGCCAAACCGTGGTCAATATTCAAGCTACGGCAACCAACCGCAGCCAGCAGCGTGCTGAAGAAAACGGCATGGATTTAAGCCAATTTCCGGATAACGATCCATTCTACGAGTTTTTCAAACGCTTGGTACCCAACCTGCCTGATATGCCGCAGGAAGAAGCCGACAGCAGCGAGCTGAATTTCGGTTCCGGCTTTATCATCAGCTCCGACGGCTACATTCTTACCAACACCCACGTCGTTGCCGGTATGGGCAATATCAAAGTGTTGCTCAACGACAAACGCGAATACACCGCTAAGCTGATTGGTTCCGACCAGCAATCTGATGTGGCTTTATTGAAAATCGATGCCAAAGATTTGCCGGTTGTAAAAATCGGCGACCCGAAAACGCTCAAGCCGGGCGAATGGGTGGCCGCCATCGGCGCACCGTTCGGCTTTGACAACAGCGTAACATCAGGCATCGTCTCGGCAAAAGGCCGCAGCCTGCCGAATGAAAACTACACTCCGTTTATCCAAACCGACGTCGCCATCAATCCGGGTAACTCGGGTGGCCCGCTGTTTAACCTTAAAGGCCAAGTAGTCGGCATCAATTCACAAATCTACAGCCGCAGCGGCGGATTTATGGGCATTTCGTTCGCCATTCCGATTGATGTGGCGATGAACGTAGCCGACCAACTGAAAACCAGCGGCAAAGTGCAACGCGGGCAATTAGGTGTGATTATTCAAGAAGTCTCTTACGACTTGGCGAAATCGTTCAACTTAGACCGTGCCAGCGGCGCTCTGATTGCCAAAGTGATGCCAAACAGCCCGGCGCAGCAAGCCGGTTTGCAGGTGGGTGACATTGTACGCAGCGTCAACGGCGAGGAAGTGCGCTCTTCCAGCGATTTGCCGGTGATGGTCGGCGCTATGCCGCCAGGCAAAGAAGTAAAATTGGAAGTGTGGCGTAAAGGCAAGAAAATTTCTGTCAACGTCACTTTGGGCAGCACCGGTGCACCGACCCCGAGTGGCGAAAGTGAAATGGGAAGCCTCACATCGCCAAACGATGTGCAAAGTTTCTTGGTGGAAGAAGCCGGTTTGACGCTGCAAACGCAAACCACCGACGGCAAACAACGCTTGATTGTCACCCATGTCAGCGGCGCCGCCGAACGTGCCGGTTTGAAGCGCGGCGATGAAATCATGGCCGTGAGTCAAATCACGGTTAATGACGAATCAAGCTTCCGCAGTGCTTTGAGCAGTACCGGTAAAAACGTGCCGCTGTTGGTGCAGCGTGGTAGTGACACACTCTTCTTGGCCTTAAATCTGCAATAAAACGGCATAAAATTGTATAGTAATGATAAAATACCCGTTATTTTTGAAATGACGGGTATTTTACCGTTTTAGCTTTCACACTTTTTCAGACGGCCTTTTTAATACACACTATGCCGTCTGAAAACATTCAGATTTTATTTACACTTCATCATTTTACTTTATGCAACTAATCGATTATTCAAGCTCTTTTATGTCGGTAATTCCGCCATTTCTGGCGCTGACGTTGGCTGTGATTACCCGCCGCGTTTTATTCTCTCTGGCCATCGGCATCATCATCGGGGTGTTAATGCTCACCGGCGGCAATCCGCTCAATACCTTAACTCACTTTAAAGACATCACCGTATCACTGGTTTGGGCAGATGGCGATTGGTCTCTGGCCAAACTCAAAATCCTGATTTTCCTGTTATTATTGGGTATTTTCACTTCCTTGCTGACTTATTCGGGCAGTAATCAAGCTTTTGCAGATTGGGCTAAAAAACACATTCAAAGCCGTCGCGGTGCCAAAATGTTGACCGCCTGTTTGGTGTTCGTGACCTTTATCGACGACTATTTCCACAGTTTGGCGGTGGGCGCGATTGCCCGTCCGGTAACCGACCGCTTCAAAGTATCACGCGCCAAACTGGCTTATATCTTGGATTCTACCGCTGCGCCGATGTGCGTGTTGATGCCGGTTTCAAGCTGGGGCGCCTCGATTATTGCCACCCTGGCAGGTTTGCTGGTGACTTACAACATCACCGAATATACCCCGATGGGCACATTTGTCGCCATGAGTGCGATGAATTATTACGCCTTGTTTGCGCTGTTAATGGTGTTTTTTGTGGCGTATTTTTCTTTCGACATCGGTTCGATGGGCCGCTTCGAGCAGCAAGCTTTGAGCGAAACACATGAAGAACAAGCCGTTTCAAACGATTCCAAAGGCCGCGTATATGCACTGATTATTCCGGTTTTGGTGCTGATTTTCGCTACCATTTCCGCCATGCTCTACACCGGCGCACAAGCTTTGGATACCTTCAGCATTTTGGGCGCATTTGAAAACACCGATGTGAATACTTCATTGGTATTCGGTGGTGTGTTAGGCGTGTTGGCGGTATTGTTCTGCACGGTCGGCACCATCGAAGCCCATGTTTACCCGAAAGCCACTTGGGAAGGCATGAAGTCGATGTTCGGCGCCATCAGCATTCTGATTTTGGCGTGGCTGATCAGCACTGTGGTCAGCGAAATGCGTACCGGCGAATTTTTATCTACCTTGGTCGCAGGCAATATCCACCCGGGCTTTTTGCCGGTGATTCTATTTACCTTGGGCAGTGTGATGGCGTTTGCCACCGGCACCAGCTGGGGCACCTTCGGCATTATGTTGCCGATTGCCGCCGCCATGGCGGTGAAAATCGACCCGAGCCTGATTATCCCTTGCTTCTCGGCGGTGATGGCCGGCGCGGTGTGTGGCGACCATTGTTCACCGATTTCCGACACCACCATTTTGTCCTCCACCGGTGCACAATGTAACCACATTGACCACGTTACTTCGCAGCTACCTTACGCGCTGACCGTGGCCGCCGCAGCGGCCAGTGGCTATTTGGTACTGGGTTTCACACATTCTGCCCTGCTCGGCTTCGGTGTGACTGCCGTAGTTTTGGCCGTATTGATTTTGATGTTGCGCAGCAAAAAAACCGCGCTTGCCGCTTAATTGTTCAGACGGCCTCTAGGTGTAGGAAATTGTCGGGTTGTTTACACTTTTTATGCAAAACAGCTTTTATTTTTTGCCTAAATGATTGTTTTAGGATTGTTGAGCATTATCAAGAACTATGCGGCGTTGCCGTGCCTTTCGGCATTCTTGACAACACTCGAAAATCCCAAAATGGGTCTTCAAGCAAAAAAGCAAAAGTGTAAACAACGCTAGGATTTTCTACACTCTAGGCCGTCTGAAACGTTTTGGATAAAGGAAACAAAATGACCCAAGCCGTTATAGAACGCGGCCCTGTGATGGCCGATGTAAATACGTTTACATTGACCGACGAAGAAAAACAACGCCTGCTCGACCCGGCTATCGGCGGTGTGATTCTGTTTCGCCGCAATTTTGACAACGTACCGCAACTCAAAGCTTTAATCCGCGACATCAAAGCTTTGCGCACGCCGGAACTGATTGTTGCTGTCGACCACGAAGGCGGCCGCGTGCAGCGTTTTATCGACGGGTTTACCCGTCTGCCGGCCATGCGCGTGTTGGGTGAAATTTGGGACAACGAAGGCGAAGCCGCTGCCAAAGCCAAAGCCGAACAAGTGGGCTGGGTATTGGCAACCGAATTGAGCGCCTGCGGCGTGGATTTGTCGTTCACACCGGTGTTGGATTTGGACTGGGGGCAATGCACCGTTATCGGCAACCGCAGTTTCCACCGAGATGCCGACATCGTCACCGAATTGGCTTTGGCCTTACAAAAAGGTTTAAACAAAGGCGGCATGAAATCCTGCGGCAAACACTTCCCCGGCCACGGCTTTGTCGAAGGCGACAGCCACCTGACCCAGCCGCAAGACGACCGCTGCCTGGCCGATTTGCAGGCTGCCGATATGGTTCCTTTCGGCAAATTAAGCGAGGCGGGGATGGCGGCAGTGATGCCCGCACATGTGGTTTATCCGCAAATCGACCCGAATCCGGCCGGTTTTTCAGAAAAATGGCTCAAACAAATCTTGCGCCAAGACATCGGCTTTGACGGCGTGATTTTTTCAGATGACCTCACCATGGAAGGCGCAGGCAGCGCGGGCGGCATCAAAGCGCGCGTTCAAAGTGCTTTTGCCGCCGGTTGTGATATTGCATTGGTATGCAACCGCCCTGACTTGGTCGATGAATTGCGCGCCAGTTTCCACATGCCCGATAATCCGAACTTGTCTGCACGTTGGGCTTATATGGCCAACACACTGAACATGGACGCAGCCGAAGCGATGATGCAAAGTGATGAATTTAAAGCCGCTCAAGCCTTAACCGCCCAACTGGCTACACCGAAAGACATTGCCAACGGCGTGAAAGTAGGCGAAGCTTTTTAACTCTTCAAATATCAATCGAGGCCGTCTGAAATGTTTCAGACGGCCTCGATTGATATACACCCGAGAACTTTGCAAAACGCTAGATTTGAGTATACTTCGAAGCCAAAGCAGCGTATAACGAAGAAATAGGCCAAAAACAGTGATTTTGCAAAGGTTTGGGTTTATTTTTTAATCAGGAAACTTCATGCCCATCAACTTAATACTGCCGTCTTTATTCAATTCCTTAATCGTCAATTCAAATTCACCGATACTCACGCGGTCACCCTCCACCCATTTAGTGCTTTCCGAACGCAGCTCAAACAATTCGCCCAAGCTCAAGCTCTCTTCGTTTGGCTGTAATTTCAAACCGTAAGCCTTGGCCAAATCCCCGGCACGACTGGCCGGATCGAATGAAAATTCTCCAAAATAATCGAAATTAAGCAGCACGCTTTTTTCGGTCTCGGTGAAATAATAGGCCATATTTTCGACCTGATCGTCAGGTAGGACATACCACGCGATGTCACCCTTTTTAAGCTTGGTATCACTTTGCAACTCGATTCGGTATCCTTCGCGAATCAGTGCAAAACAGCGTCGGTCAAAGCTGGCGGAAATCGGAGCCACATCATCGGGATGTACGCCTTCTGCTTCGGATTGCGCTACCACTTTAAATGATATCATGCGTACCGCTTCTTTTTCTGCCAACCAAATATCGCGGCTGTCGTTCGGTTCGGGCTTCGGCGGCATGGCTACTTTCAGCAGGCGCGCCATGACCGGAATGGTTGTGCCTTGAATCAGCAGCGACAACACCACCACCGCAAATGCCACATCAAACAAGGCCCGTGAATTCGGTACACCCATTACCAACGGCATCATCGCCAGCGTAATCGGCACCGCACCGCGCAAACCCAGCCAACTGATGTACGTCTTTTCGCGCACGCTGTAATTAAACAGCCACAAGCCGGTAAACACCGCAATGGGGCGCGCCACCAACATCAAAAATACCGCCAATACCATCGCATCTGAACCGCGCTCCAACACACTCGACGGTGTCACCAGCAAACCCAACACCACAAACATAGTCGCCTGCGCCAGCCATGCCAAACCGTCCATCACGCGCAAAACATGTTCCGTCGCGTGATTATGCTGATTGCCCACCAATATACCGGCCAAATATACCGCCAAAAAGCCGCTGCCGCCAATCAAGTTGGTAAACGAAAACACCAGCAAACCACCTGACACAATCATCAACGCATACAAACCTTCAGGCAGATTCAGGCGGCGTACCAGCTTGGCCAGCAATTTGCCGCCGATAAAGCCCATCAGCAAACCAAAGCCGATTTGCAGCAGCAACATCCACATGAACGACATCACGCCGCCTTCGTCGGGCTTGACCATCATTGCGATTAAAGCAGTTACCAAGAAAATCGCCATCGGATCGTTGGCACCGGATTCAATTTCCAGCGTGGCCTGCACACGTTCATTCAAGCGCACGCCGCTGTTGCGCAACAGGCTGAATACGGCACCGGCATCGGTTGAACCGACAATTGCCGCCATCAGCAGACCAAAACGCCAATCGACATCCAAATAAAGTGTGGTGAAAATACCCAGCAAAGCCACGGTGGCAAACACGCCCCATGTTGCCAACACCGCCGCCGGTTTCAAACCGATGCGGAAACTCTGAAACCGCGTACGCAAACCACCGTCAAGCAGAATCACCGCCAAGGCAAGTTGGCAGATGAAGTTGGCCGAAACAAAATTGTCAAACTCAATACCGCCTATTCCTTCTTCACCGGCCAAAATGCCGACTCCCAGAAACACCAACAGCAAAGGCATACCCAAACGCGCCGAAAGTGTGGTGGAAACCACACTCAAAAACAGCAACGCACCGCCGAGTAGGAATAAGATATTCATCCAATCCACGTTTTTATTTCTCCTGATCTGCTGAAGTTAAGGGGGGAAACCGGCGGTTTCTTGCGTTTACGGCCGGCAGGGACGAATTTTAACACATGTCACGCCATGCAATTGGCAACCATTCAAGAATCTTTTCTTTCCTTTAATTTGATTAAAGGGCGTCTAAATGATAAAAACCGTATAATTTTCAGTTATAATATTCGGTTTCGCTAAAGGCAAGTTTGTGCGCCAAACCATCGCCGAACAGCCGGACTTAGCAGAAAATCATGACCTTTTCTTTAATCTAGGAACCATTCAAGATGGCTTTTGCCTCCCTTTTTACCCTGCTTGACGACATTACCGCCGTATTGGACGACGTGGCCTTAATGACCAAAATGGCTGCCAAGAAAACCGCCGGCGTGGTCGGCGACGATTTGGCCTTGAATGCCAACCAAGTGACCGGCGCTTCTGCCGAACGCGAATTGCCGATTGTATGGGCAGTAGCCAAAGGCTCTTTGATTAATAAAGTCATTTTGGTACCGGCCGCTTTATTGTTGTCTGTTTTCCTGCCGGCTGCGATTACGCCTTTATTGATGATCGGTGGTGCATATTTGTGTTTTGAAGGCGTGGAAAAACTGTTGCATAAATTGTTGCACAAAAACGACGGCAATGAAGCCGCTTCGCATGCCAGCGACGAAATTTTTGATGAAAAAGCCAAAATCACCGGCGCCATTCGCACCGATTTTATTCTGTCAGCCGAAATCATCATCATCGCCTTGGGTGTGGTGAGCGCCTACGGCGTGCTGACCAAATCTTTGGTGATGTCAGCCATCGGTATCAGCATGACTGTGATTGTTTATGGTTTGGTTGCCATCATTGTCAAGCTCGATGATTTAGGCTTGCGCTTAATCGAAAAAGGCAGCAGCCTAGGCAAAGCCTTTGGCCGCTGCATCATCGCGTTCATGCCTTGGTTTATGCGCACGTTAAGCGTGATTGGCACCTTGGCCATGTTCTTGGTCGGCGGGGGCCTCATCACCCACAATTTCGACCCGGTACACGACTTCCTACATGCCCATCATTGGGACACAGGCCTGATGGCACAAGTGGCAAACCTAGTGGTCGGCGTGCTGACCGGTACGGTGGTGTGCGCCGTAGTATTGCCTTTGATGAAAGTATTCTCTAAAAAACATTGATTTGTGTACCATAAGGCCGTCTGAAACCTAAAGCCTTCAGACCCCCCCCCTTTTCTTGTTCACTTAACATATGAATATTCTCCGCAAACTCGAAACATATTGGCGAAAGCCGCTGTTCTATTGGCCGCTGGTCATCATTATCGGCGGCGCTACGCCGCTCACCTTTGCCCCTTATTATCATTTCTGGCTGATGCCACTGCTGTTCGGCGCTCTGATCCGCCTGATTGAGCTGCGCCCGCGCATGGCTGCTTCAACAGCTTATGTATTCGGCTTTTTTGCTTATGTGTCACAGTTTTACTGGATTCATACGGCCCTGCACGGAGTTTCCGGCCTGCCGAACCTTTATGCCATTCCAATGACGGTTTTATTGCCGGCATTTTTGGCACTCTACCCTGCCCTGTGTTTCTGGTTGTGGAAAAAATTCCACTTTCCGCGCTGGATTAAAATCGGCATCGTACTACCGATTCTTTGGACACTGACCGAATTTGCCCGCGAACGCCTCCTGACCGGCTTCGGCTGGGGCGCATTGGGTTATTCCCAAATCACCAAAGCCAGCCCGCTGGCCGGCTTCGCACCCATCGGAGGTATTCATTTAGTAACCTTTGCCACCGCCTGTATCGGCGCATGGTTGGTATTGCTCGTGGATAATGCAGGCCGTCTGAAAAGCCGTCTCATGCCCTTGTGCTGCGGCGTAGCTTTGTGCACTGTCGGCTACATTGCCCAAGAAGCCGAATTTACCCAACCGGACGGCAGCACCAATACTGTCGCCCTATTGCAAGGCAATATCGAACAACACTTGAAATGGCGAGAAGACCAAATCGTTCCGACCATTCAAAAATATTACGAGCAGCTGAACAAAACCCGCGCCGACATTGTGATTTTGCCGGAAACCGCTATCCCCGAAATGCGCCAAACCCTGCCCGAAGAAGTCTTAAATACCTTTGCCGCCCAAGCGCAAAGTAACGGCAGCGCGCTGGCTTTAGGCATCAGCCAATACACGCGCGATGGCAACGGCTATGAAAATGCCGTGATTAATTTAAGCAACTACAACAACACTACCGCCGAAGAAATCCCGTATTACGCCAAAAACCATTTGGTGCCGTTTGGCGAATACAAACCCTTACCGGCCATCACCAACGTGCTTTACCGCATGATGAACATGCCGCTGGCCGATTTCCGCAAAGGCGGCGAAGGCCAAGCGCCTTTGGTGATGAAAGACCAGCGCGTCGCCTTCAACATCTGCTATGAAGACGGTTTCGGCGACGAATTAATCGCCACCGCCCGCCAATCCACGCTGCTGGCCAACGTCAGCAACATGGCATGGTATGGCGACTCTAACGCCATGTATCAGCAATTGCAGCAGTCACAAGCACGCGCAATGGAATTAGGCCGCTATATGGTGCGTGCCACCAACACCGGCGCCACCGCCATTATTTCACCCAAAGGCAACATCATCAGCGAAGCCGAAGCCAACACCGAAACCGTGTTGGAAGGTCATGTTAAAGGTTACATTGGCGAGACGCCTTACATGAAAATGGGTGGCTCATGGTGGCTCATCGGCCTACTCAGCGCCGCAGCCTTAATGCTTTTCGCCCTGCGTAACAAGCAAGAATAAGCGCGTCATCCACCTTGTTCAGACGGCCTGATAGACTGATTGTTTATCAGGCCGTCTGAATTTACATCACCAATAAATTGTTCTATATCAAATAAACTTATTTATCGATACACGCCTGAAATAGCCAATCCACATCCGCCATTCTCAGCCGATTCCCAACACCTTTAATCCAAGCCCGCTTTTTCTCTATCTGATTCAGATCGGGACTATAGGGCGGAAGCCATAACACGGTATGCCCCTTTTCCTTCAGCAAGGCTTCTGCCTTACCCTTATGAAACGCCGCATTATCCATCACCGCCACACTGTTTTGCGGCAGCTCCGGAATCAAAACCCGCTCCGCCCAAGCATCAAATATCCGGCGGTCAATACTGCAATCAAACAGCCCGACGGCAAACAGTTTGCCGTGAAATAACGCTCCAACGGCATTGGTCTGATGATGCCCCTGCCAATCATGAAGCGCATAACAACGCCGGCTTTTTGGCGCATAAGCGTAAGGCCGGTAACAGGATTTTCCGAATTTGCTCCCATCTGAACAAACAACCGGACGGTTACGGAGGATGTAGCGGTGCAGTAACTTCAGGAAGTTTTTTCTGAGCCTTCTGCCGGCTTTCGGGTGGCGGCCGGTCTTTTTTTTGCAGCTGATGCCGTATCGCTTTAATGCTTTGTGTATGGCGGTATGGGAACAGCCAAAGCGTTGCGCTCTTTCACAGCAATAGGCATCAGGATAACGCCCGACATCTTCGAGCAGTGCCTGGGCGCTGATTTTGCGGGTTTTGCGTTGCCTTGGAGGGACTTGGGGAGCCGGAGGGCGTCTCCAAAGCGTGATGGTGGAGAATGGCGGTGCCGGATTCTTTTGCGGTTCTGCGAATCGTCCATCCTTGACGGAGTTTTTTGAGTACGGGTTGTTTGAAGTCTTCTGAATAGGCCATGGGGGAATTGTATCGGAGAATATGTTTATTTGCTTATAATAAATTTATTCCCGAGTAAAATACTCAAATATTAAAAATTAATCATGTTTTTTAAAATACAAAATTTAACCTATCACACATACAACATTAACACAAAAAAGCGGTCTAATAGCCATATCAAAACAGTAGTGTTATACTACTTCGCCACACATTCTTAAGCGCTTGCCGATTACCGGCCGGCGCACATAACAAGGAAAGCCACTCTAATGATGAATAACGCTTTTGCATTACCAGTAATCCACAGCGGTAACGGTAGCTTGGAGCAATACATTCATACCGTGAACAATATTCCGATGCTTTCTGCCGAAGAAGAAACCCAACTGGCAGAACGCCAACAAAAAGGCGATTTAAACGCCGCCAAACAATTGATTCTTTCCCACTTGCGCGTGGTGGTCTCCATCGCCCGCGGTTACGACGGCTACGGTCTGAACCAAGCCGACTTGATTCAAGAAGGCAATATAGGCTTGATGAAAGCGGTGAAACGTTACGAACCAAGTCGTGGCGCACGCTTATTCTCATTTGCCGTACATTGGATTAAGGCTGAAATCCATGAATTCATTCTCCGCAACTGGCGCTTGGTTCGTGTTGCCACCACCAAGCCCCAACGCAAACTGTTTTTCAATTTGCGCAGCATGCGTAAAAATCTGAATGCCTTATCGCCAAAAGAAGCACAAGACATCGCCGATGATTTGGGCGTGAAACTTTCCGAAGTCTTGGAAATGGAACAGCGCATGACCGGTCACGACATCGGCATTTTGGCCGACAGCAACGATGACGAAGACAATTTTGCCCCAATCGACTGGCTGGCAGATAATGAAACCGAGCCAACCCAGCAAATCGCCAAGCAAGCCCATTACGCGCTGCAAACCGATGGTCTGCAAAATGCCTTGGCGCAACTGGACGACCGTAGCCGTTACATCGTTGAAAGCCGTTGGCTGCAAGACGATGGTGGTTTGACCTTGCACGAGCTGGCCGCCGAATACGGTGTATCGGCCGAGCGTATCCGCCAAATCGAAGCCAAAGCCATGCAAAAATTGCGCGGTTTCTTAGCTGAAGAAGCCAAAGCAGTTTAAAATCTAAAATCAAAGGCCGTCTGAACATTTCAGACGGCCTTTTCCATCCGTTCAATCAGTTAACCCAATCATTTTCTGCTAAAATTTAATAACCACGCAGATTGCGGAAGCCGCAAAACATTCTTTTCAAAGCCAACTTACGCTATAATAACCCCTTCACGCACACTCCCTATTCTTCACATTCCCATGCAACTTACCGCCGTCGGACTCAACCATCAAACTGCGCCTTTGAGCATACGCGAAAAGCTGGCTTTTGCTGCGGAAAGTCTGCCTGCTGCCGTGCAAAGCTTGGCCGGCAGCAATGCGGCCAAAGAAGCGGTCATTTTGTCTACCTGCAACCGCACCGAGCTTTATTGCGTCGGCAACACCGAAGAAATCATCGAATGGCTGGCGCAATACCACGGCTTACCCGCCGATGAGATCCGCCCTTATCTGTACACCTTCGACAGCAACGAAACCGTGCGCCATGCCTTCCGCGTGGCCTGCGGCTTGGATTCGATGGTATTGGGCGAACCGCAGATTCTCGGCCAAATCAAAGATGCCGTGCGCATCGCGCAAGAACAAGAGAGCATCAACAACAATCTGAATGCCTTGTTCCAAAAAACATTTGCCGTCGCCAAAGAAGTGCGCACTGACACAGCCGTCGGCGAAAACTCAGTGTCGATGGCTTCCGCTTCAGTAAAAATGGCCGAGCAGATTTTTCCGGACATTGCCGATTTAAATGTGCTGTTCATCGGTGCGGGCGAAATGATTGAGTTGGTAGCCACTTACTTTTCCGCTAAGAATCCGCGCCTGATTACCGTGGCCAACCGTACCTTACCGCGCGCGCAGGAATTGTGCGACAAACTCAGCGTCAATGCCGAGCCTTGTTTATTGAGCCAATTGCCCGATATCATGCACGAATACGACGTAATTGTATCGTCCACCGCCAGCCAATTGCCGATTGTCGGCAAAGGCATGGTCGAGCGTGCATTAAAGAAGCGGCACCATATGCCCGTGTTCATGCTCGATTTGGCCGTACCTCGCGATATTGAAGAAGAAGTCGGCGAATTAAACGATGCCTATCTCTACACTGTGGACGACATGCAGGACATCGTACAAAACGGTAAAGAAGCACGCCAAAAAGCTGCTTCTGCCGCCGAAGCCATGGTGGAAGAAAAAGTCGGTGAATTTGTTGAATGGCAGAAAAGCCGCCAAAGCGTGCCGCTGATTCGTGCATTGCGTGACGAAGGTGAGCGCGCCCGTCGCCAAGTGCTGGAAAACGCCATGAAACAATTGGCCAAAGGCACGGCGGCTGAAGAAGTATTGGAACGTTTATCCATACAGCTGACTAACAAACTGCTTCACTCGCCTACCCGCGCGCTCAACAAAGCAGGTTCTTCCGATACCGATCTCATCGATACCGTTACACAAATTTACCATTTGGACAATCACGAATAAATCATTAAGGCCGAAACCTTTGTCCCCCAGATTTGAGTGCAGTTCGAAGGTTAGAGCAGCACAGAAAGCGCAGACATCACAAAGATAGGCAAGCTTTCGAGCAGCGTATCACGAAGAAATGTGCCAAAGATGGGGAGTTTGCAAAGGTTTCAGGCCGTCTGAACCTTTCAGACGGTCTCAGTATTCCTACCGCTTTACACATGAACATCATTTCCCTCATCTACCGCCAATACCGCAAACCTTTTCTGATTATGTTCGGTCTGACCTTGCTCTCGGGACTGTTCGGCATCGGCGTGTTAATGTTTATCAATACTTATCTGTTGCAAAGCGGAGAGAGCGCACTCGGTGGCTTGATGTGGCCGTTCGGCTTATTACTGCTGGCCTATTTGGTGGTGGCCACTTGGTCGCAAATCCGCTTGTCGCGCATCGGTCATCAGTTTGTATTTGAAATGCGCACGCAGCTTCTGAAGCGGATTATGGATTCGCAAGAAGCGCAAATCCAGCTCACAGGCAAACCGAAACTGCTGGCCAGCCTGTCCAACGACATCCGCTCACTGAGCATGGCGTTTACCCGCTTGCCGGAATTTACACAAGGCGTGTTGTTTACCGTCGGTTGCAGTCTGTATTTGGTGTGGCTGTCGCCCAAGCTTTTTCTGGTTACCGCTGTCGTGTTACTGCTGATGATTGCAGGCACCAATCTGATTGTAAAACACGTGTTCCAAAGCTTCCGCAAAATGCGCGGCTTTGAAGACGAACTCTACACCCATTACGAAACCAGCCTTGACGGTCATAAAGAGCTGACGCTCAACCGTTATCGCGCCGAACGTTTCTACCGTAAAGACTTTACCACCGCTGCACAAAACAACCGCAGCTGGGCGGTGCGTGCCGACAGTCTGCATGCCTTGGCCATTAACTGGGGCAACACCGCCATGCTGGCGGCAGTGGGCATTATTTTTTATCTGTCGGTCTATCATCAATGGGCAAGCTTGGCCGATGCGGCAACCGTCACCATGACTGTCTTATTTATGCGCTCGCCGCTCTCGCAAGCCATAGGGGCATTTCCCATGCTGATGAACAGCAAAGTCGCACTCGAAGCGCTGAATAATCTCGGTTTAACAGAATACCGGCCGGGCTTTCACAGCGGCAATCTCATGCCGTCCGAATGGAAAACCATCCGGTTGGAAAACATCACCTATGCCTACCCCGAACAAGGCGGCCAATCGTTTGCGCTGCAGCCGGTGAATCTCACGCTCCGCCGCCATGAAACCGTGTTTCTCATCGGTGGCAACGGTTCGGGAAAATCAACACTGTCGATGATTTTGGCCGGTTTGTACATTCCGACTTCGGGCAAAATATTTGTGGACGACACCGAAATCACCGGACACAACCGCGATGCCTACCGCCAGCTTTTTGCCAGCGTGTTCACTGATTTTCATTTGTTTGACCAATTAGTCGGCAATATGGGCGAAGACGCTTCGGCCGACATGATTGCCCGTTGGCTCGACCGCCTCCAGTTGGGCGACAAGGTAAAACTTGAAAAAAACCGCATTCTCAACAGTAAGTTATCGCAAGGCCAGAAAAAACGTCTCGGCCTGCTGGCTGCAGCGCTTGAAAACCGCAGCATGCTGATTCTCGATGAATGGGCTGCCGACCAAGACCCGCATTTCCGCCGCGTGTTTTACGAAAAACTGCTGCCGCTTTTGCAACAGCAAGGCTGCACCGTCTTCGCAATCAGCCACGACGACAAATACTTCCACCATGCCGAACGGATTATCTCGATGAAACAAGGGGTATTGAGCGAGTTTGATGCCGAAGAAGCGGTGAAAGTGGCGGATGAACACAGCCGAGAAGGTTGAGGCTGAGACCTTTGCAAAACCTCAAGAATTACCAATAAAAACCTTAGGCCGTCATTCCCGCGCAGGCAGGAATCCATCACAACATCTAAGAAACCTATTTTATTCAACAATTTGCTATGATCAAAAATGGATCCCCCTTCGCGGGGAAGTGTAGCGGACTTGCGCAACTAATGAAGGTTTTATGGTTTGATTGGTGGTTGATGAGGTTTTTCAAAGGCCTCAGCCCGTCTGAAAGCCAATAAGTAAAAGGCCGTCTGAACAATCATTATTCAGACGGCCTTGAATTCATTCTTAAACCTCACTCACCCAACGCAGCCACCATCACCGCTTTAATCGTGTGCATGCGGTTTTCCGCTTGGTCGAATACGATGCTGGCTTCGCTTTCAAACACGTCTTCGGTCACTTCTACGCCGTTTAAGCCGAAGGTTTCGTAAATCCATTCGCCGACGGTGGTTTCGCGGTTGTGGAAGGCCGGCAGGCAGTGCATGAATTTCACTTGCGTATTGCCTGAAGCGGCCATCAATTCAGGCGTAACACGGTAGGCTTTGAGCAAATTGATGCGCTCCTGCCACACTTCTTTAGGCTCGCCCATGCTCACCCACACATCAGTGTGGATAAAATCCACGCCGTTGACCGCTTCTTCGGCATTTTCGGTCAGCAGGATTTTCGCGCCGCTTTCTGCCGCCACCGCTTTGGCTTGCGCCACAATGTCTTCAGACGGCCACAATGCTTTCGGTGCACCGATACGCACGTCCATGCCCAGTTTCGCACCTAAAATCAGCAAAGAATTGGCCATGTTGTAACGCGCATCACCGACATAAGCATAAGCCACTTGGTGAAGCGGTTTGTCGCTGTGTTCCTGCATGGTCAGCGCGTCGGCCAGCATTTGCGTCGGGTGGAATTCGTTGGTCAAGCCGTTGAACACCGGTACGCCGGCGTATTTGGCCAATTCTTCGACAATTTCCTGCCCGAAACCGCGGTATTCGATACCGTCGTACATACGGCCCAACACGCGTGCGGTGTCTTTAATGCTTTCTTTATGGCCGATTTGGCTGCCGGTCGGCTCGAGATAAGTCACACCCGCGCCTTGGTCGCGTGCCGCCACTTCAAAGGCACAACGTGTGCGGGTGGATGTTTTTTCAAAAATCAGGGCAATGTTTTTGCCTTTCATCCGCTGCACTTCTTTGCCTGCTTTTTTGGTGGCTTTGAGTTCGGCGGCAAGGTTCAAATAATGCAGGATTTCGTCTTGGCTGAAATCAAGCAGCTTCAAAAAATGGCGGTTTTTGAGGTTCATTGCAGTCTCTCTATTGTCAATGTTTTCAAATGATTAAAATCTTTTTCAGACGGCCTGATCGCAAAACAAGGCCGTCTGAAACTTAAAACAGTGTTCCCTGCTCCATGCCGCTTTCCAAATCCAGCAAAAACCGTTTGCGCGCCATGCCGCCGCCGTAACCGACCAGCTTTCCGTCGCTGCCGATCACGCGGTGGCAGGGAATCAGAATCGATACTTTGTTTTGCCCGTTGGCAGCGGCAACCGCACGGATGGCTTTCACATTACCCAACTGCTGCGCCTGCTCCTTGTAGCTCAAGGTCGCGCCGTAGGGAATAGTCAGCAGCACCTGCCAAACCTGCTTTTGAAAATCGGTGCCGACCATGTGCAGCGGTGTGTTGAATGTTTTCAGACGGCCTGCGAAATACTCGGCCAATTCATGTTGAAATTCATCATGATACACACTTTTTTGCCAACTGAAATTGGCTGACAAGGCTTGGTGCAGATGAGTCAATTCGCGCTGCAATTGGTCTTGATCGGCAAATTCGAGCAGACACAAACCTTCGCTGCTGAACACGGCCAGTATTTTGCCGATGGGCGTATCCAGCCGCGCCACGTTTAAAGTGGCGGTGTAATCGTCGCAATGGGCAAAACGCAAATCGGCAGGGTTCATTTCAGACGGCCTTCACTTCCTATTTCAACAATTCCGTCATCATGCCTTCATAAATCGCGGATAACTTTGGAATATCGTCCAGCAATACGTTTTCATTGAGCTGATGAATGGTGGCGTTGCTCGGACCCAATTCAATCAATTCAGCGGCAATGGCTTTAATGAAACGGCCGTCTGAAGTGCCGCCACTGGTCGACAATTCGGCTTCCACGCCGCATATTTGCCGAATCGTGGCTCGTGCTGCGTCGGTCAAACGGCCGGCTTGGGTTAGGAACGGCTGACCGGAACAAGACCATGCTAAATCGTACTGCACGCCGCAACGGTCGAGAATGTCTTGCACGCGCTGCTTCAGGCTCTCTTCGGTGGATTCGGTCGAAAAACGGAAATTGAATTTGACGTTGAGTTCGCCCGGAATCACGTTGGTGGCACCGGTGCCGCCGTTGATGTTGGAAATCTGGAAGCTGGTCGGCGGGAAATAATCGTTGCCCTCGTCCCATACTTCTTTTGTGAGCGCGAGCAAGGCCGGGGCAAAGGTGTGCACGGGATTCACCGCCAAATGCGGATAAGCGATGTGGCCTTGTTTGCCTTTAACGGTCAAATTGCCCGAAAGCGAACCGCGGCGGCCGTTTTTCAGCATATCGCCCAATACTTCCGTCGCGGTCGGTTCGCCGACAATGCAGTAATCAATCAGCTCGCCGCGCGCTTTCAATACATCAACCACTTTGGTGGTGCCGTCGTGCGCGTCGCCTTCTTCATCGGAAGTAATCAGCAGCGCAATGCTGCCCTGATGGTCGGGATGCACCGCCACAAATCGCTCGCAGGCGGTGACGAAACAGGCAATGCTGGTTTTCATATCAGCCGCGCCGCGCCCATACAAACGCCCTTCGCGCTCGGTCGGCTCAAACGGCGGCGAATCCCATTTTTCCAAAGGGCCGGCCGGCACCACGTCGGTGTGTCCGGCAAAACACAACACCGGCGCGGTGTTGCCGCGGCGCGCCCAGATGTTTTTGGTGTCGCCGAAATTCATTTCTTCGATGGTAAAACCGATTTTTTGCAGGCGTTCGGCCAAAAGCTGCTGGCAGTTTTGGTCATCGGGGGTGACGGACGTACGGGCAATGAGTTGCTTGGCAAGTTCCAAGGATTGGGTTTCAGTCATTTTATGCTTTATTTTCAATGGCATTTTTGAGATTAAGGCCTTCTGAAAGAAAACGCATTCCGTATTTCAGACGGCCTGAGAATGCTGGTGATGATAACGAGATGCGCTTTATCTGGCAACCCGCAACAGGCCGTCTGAAAACAGTTATTTAAAACAGGCTTCATACAGCGGAGTCAATTCTTCTATCGCATCCACAATCCATCGCTGCACGTCTTGCTTGCCCAAATCCGCGCGCTTGATGTGTTTGCCGATGCAGAAAAAATCGTCTTCATTGTGCAGGCGGATGTTTTCAGACGGCGTGCCGGCTACGGTGGCGTAATCGGCATATTCGTCTTCCGCACCGTGCCAAATATCGAAAGCAGCGTATTTTTGCGCGTTTAATTCATCCAACCATTGGTTGTATTGCAGCAAGGCAATGGGCGACACGCCGGCTTTGTAGCAATGCCAATCAAGGCTGACGGTGAGACGGCGGCGGTTGAGCAACACGGAAATAATCGCGGCGGAATCTTGGTATTGCGCGTATTTGAAATAAGCGAAAAAGTGCGCGCGCACCTGCCAGCCGTTACACCAGCGCTCGATGTGCGGCGGTGCGAAGGATCCGCCCAAGTCATCGGCCACACGCCCGATAAGCTCGCGCCAAATCTGCCAATGGTGTTTATACGCGGCTTTGATCGGCTCAATCATTTCCGGCGCATGTTTTTTCATTTGGGCAAACTGATAAAAAGGGATGTCGAAAAGTTCGCTGCTTTGAGGAGTGAGCATGGTCATTCTCCTTAATTGGATAAATAAACGGTTTGCGCTTTCAGACGGCCTATTAAGGTGATTTGATGCCGTCTGAAATCATAAACGGGGTTTTCAAAGCTTTATTGGCGTCTTCTCGCGGCCATAATTTCTCCGATTTCGGTCAGCTTTTCTTTGGGAATAAAGGTTTTGCCCATTTCAAACAACGGTTCTTCAATGCCTAAATGCACATCGTATCCGGCGGTAAAGCGCTGCAATACTTCGGTGTCTAACTGATGATCTGCGTCGGCCTCCAATCGGGCAAACTCATCCGCCACCGCCGACCAGTTGGCGTGCAGGCTTTCGTGCTGGCGCAATAATTCGTCAATACTCTCCTGCGCTTGCGGGGCGTATTGCAGCAGCAAAGGAAAAAAGTTCTCTTCTTCATCCTCATGATGCAAAGGCGCCGCTACATTGAAATATTGGCTGATTTGACGTATGGCTTGCAGCACCACATCGTTGCGGCCGTTTTCAGCAATATAATCGGGCAACATGTTGACTTGGCTGCAAAAACGGCGCACTTTGTCATGACAGGCATAGAGCATGTCGATGGGTTGGGCAAAAGTCACGCTTGGGGTATTGAACAGGTTCATGGCAGGGTTTCCTTATGTTCAGACAGCCTATCGGATTAGGCTACGCTTTTTTGGGGTCTGCGAAAGTAAAACAGCCCGCAACAAGGCAGGCTGTTCGATTCAAATCGGTTACACAGAGATATTAGTCAACCAAAGTGATGGTACCGTTCATCAAAGCACCGTGGCCCGGGAAGGTACAAGCAAATTTGTAGCTGCCGTCCGCCAATTTGGCAGGGTCGATTTTGATGGTGTCTTCTTCACCGCCACCAAGCAGTTTGGTGGCGGCAACAATACGTTCGTCATTTGGTTTTACATATTCAGCGTCAGGACCTGCAGCCACGCCGTCTTTGAATACGCCGTCTTGGTCTTCAGCTTTAGTAATTACCAAGTTGTGACCCATGCTGGCTTTAGGCTGAGTACCAACGTGTTTGAGAGTGATGCTGAATTCAGAACATGCTTTGCTGACTTGGATGTCTTTGATGTTGAACTGCATAGCGTCGTTAGATTCAACCACAACCCCACAGTTACCGGCAGCAGCGTCAGCCGCAGGGGCAGCGGCTTCTGAAGCCGGAGCAGCTTCAGCAGGCATAGCTTCAGCAGGAGCAGATGCTTGAGCAGCAGGCGCAGGCTCGTTAGCAGGTGCAGCCGGAGCGGCAGGTTCTTGTGAGCAGGCAGCCAAACCAATAACGGCGGCAGAAATCAGAGCCAAATAAGCTTTCATGTAATATCTCCTAATGATGAGAATTGAATGATGAGAATGTTTCAGTTATCCAAAATATTTGTGCCGGAAGACGCCATGCCTTCTGTAACAAAAGAGAAGTATGCGACTTTATTCTGCTCCAAACTTTGATTTAAATCAAAGTTCAAATAAAGATTTACACCTACTTACAAAATGAGAATTTATTTTATTTAATTAGGCTATTTTTTCATTCTGAAATTAACTTTCTTTAACAAATTATCCTTGTCCATAATGCTTTTTGGCCAGTTGTTCCAAGCGTTCGGCCAACTTAGGGTGCTGCTCCTGCAACTTGGCTGCGGTGTCTTCAAAACTCTGCAAAGCGGCTTCGCTTAACCGCAAGGTATTTTTGCGCTCGGGTTTGGGCGGCTTAGGCAACACCCTCACCTGCACATCGGCAATATCGGCGCGCAACAGCTTCAATTGCGGCAGCAACGAGGGCAGAATCATTTTCAAGCGCGAAGAAGCCATATTATTGGCCGCCAGCAAAACCAGCCTGCCGTTTTCGACACAGGCCGTCTGAAAATGCGCGCGCAAATTGGCAGGCAGGATATTTTTCACTTCCTGATCCAACCTGTGCCACTGTTGCGCTTGTTGCAACAATGCCTGCAAATGTCGGTCACGCTTGCCCAATTGTTCTAAATTCATGTTTCAGACGGCCTTTTTATCGGTTATTTTGTCAACGAATATTGAAATACGGTAAAACCGTCTTTATTTCAGACGGCATTAACACCTTACACAATCGCTTGTGTTAAAATCCAGCTTTCGCCATTCATTATTTTTAGGCGCAGGAACCAATTCATGCTGACAAACATTGCAAAGAAAATCTTCGGCAGCCGCAACGACCGCTTGCTGAAACAATACCGTAAATCGGTCGCAAAAATCAATGCCCTTGAAACCGACATGCAGGCTTTGAGCGACCAAGCATTACAAGGGAAAACCACAGAATTCAAACAACGCTTGGCCGACGGTGCCACTTTAGACGATATTTTGGTCGAAGCATTTGCCGTCTGCCGCGAAGCCAGCCGCCGCGTATTGGGCATGCGCCACTTTGACGTGCAACTCATCGGCGGCATGGTACTGCACAACGGCAAAATCGCCGAAATGCGCACCGGTGAAGGTAAAACCTTGGTCGCCACTTTGGCGGTTTACCTCAATGCCTTATCCGGAAAAGGCGTACATGTTGTAACCGTCAACGATTATCTGGCCGCGCGCGACGCAGGCATTATGGAGCCTTTATATAATTTCTTAGGCTTGAGCGTGGGCGTGATTGTATCCGACATGGAGCCTTTCTACCGCCAAACTGCTTACGGCTCCGACATCACCTACGGCACCAACAACGAATTCGGTTTCGACTACCTGCGCGACAATATGGTCACTGACCAATACGATAAAGTTCAGCGTGATTTGAATTTTGCCGTAGTCGATGAAGTCGATTCCATCTTGATTGACGAAGCACGTACTCCGCTGATTATTTCCGGCCAAGCCGATGACAATGTGCAGCTTTATCAAGTGATGGACAGCGTTCCGGCACAGTTAATCCGCCAAGAAACCGAAGACGGCGAAGGTGATTACTGGGTTGATGAAAAAGCACACCAAGTGATTTTGAGTGAAGCAGGTCACGAACACGCCGAGCAGATTCTGACTCAAATGGGCTTGCTGGCCGAAAACGACTCGCTCTACTCTGCCGGCAACATCGCACTGATGCACCACCTGATGGCCGCATTGCGCGCGCATACTTTGTTCCACTTGGATCAGCATTATGTGATTCAAGACGGCGAAATCGTGATTGTCGATGAATTCACAGGCCGTCTGATGGCCGGCCGCCGCTGGTCGGAAGGTTTGCACCAAGCCGTTGAAGCCAAAGAAGGCGTGGAAATCAAGCGCGAAAACCAAACCCTGGCTTCCATTACATTCCAAAATTATTTCCGACTCTACGCCAAGCTGTCAGGTATGACCGGTACCGCAGATACTGAAGCTTTCGAATTCCAAAGCATTTACGGCTTGGAAACGGTCATTATTCCGACCAACCGCCCGATTCAGCGTAAAGACTTCAACGACCAAATTTTCCGCTCGACCGACGAAAAATTCGAAGCCGTGGTCAAAGACATTCAGGAATGCTACGCCAAAGGCCAGCCGGTATTGGTGGGCACGACCAGCATCGAAAACTCGGAACTGGTGTCGCGCCTCTTAACCAAAGCCGGCCTGCCGCACAACGTTTTGAACGCCAAAGAACACGAACGCGAAGCCTTAATCGTGGCGCAAGCCGGTAAAGTCGGCGCGATTACGGTGGCCACTAACATGGCCGGCCGTGGTACCGACATTGTGTTGGGCGGCAACTTGAAGCATCAAATCGACGCCATCCAAGCTGACGAAAACTTGAGCGACAAAGACAAAGCCGCACAAATCGCCGCTTTGGAAAACGGCTGGCAAGCCGAACACGACCAAGTGGTCGCTGCGGGCGGTTTGCACATCATCGGCACCGAACGCCATGAAAGCCGCCGTATCGACAATCAATTGCGTGGCCGTGCCGGCCGTCAGGGCGATCCGGGATCGAGCCGTTTCTACCTGTCGTTTGAAGATCCATTGTTGCGACTGTTTGCCCTTGACCGTGCCGCCGCCATTCTCAACCGTTTGGCGCCGGAACGCGGGGTCGCCATCGAACACGGCATGCTGACACGTCAAATCGAAGGTGCGCAACGCAAAGTCGAAGGCCGCAACTTCGATATGCGCAAACAAGTATTAGAATACGATGACGTGGCCAACGACCAGCGTAAAGTGATTTACCACCAACGCAACGAAATCCTGACCAATAAAGACGTTATCGATTTAACCAAAGACATCCGTGCCGAAGTCATCAGCGATTTGGTCGATGCCCACATGCCGCCGGATACCATGGAAGAACAATGGGATTTACCGACGCTGCAAAGCAAATTACTGGCCGATTTCCGCCTGAATGCCGACATCGCCGGCTGGTTACAAGCCGACAATACTTTAGATGGCCAAGATGTGAAAGAGCGTTTGATTGACCACATCGAAACCGAATACGCTGAGAAAGTCGAATTGGTCGGCGAGCAGCAAATGGCCGATTTCGAACGCAATGTCATGTTGCAAGTCATCGACAACCAATGGCGCGAACATTTGGCGGCGATGGATTACCTGCGTCAAGGCATTCACTTGCGCAGCTACGCGCAAAAAAATCCGAAGCAGGAATACAAACGAGAAGCCTTCGCCATGTTTGAAAACCTGTGGAGCGGCATTAAGCACAACATTGCATCGCTGCTGACATCGGTGCAAATCGAGCGCAACGACACCCCTGCCGAAGACTTTGCCGCCCAACCAATCACCGATATGCAGGAAATGCATTCCGATGCGCCTGATATCGAAGAATTGCTCGGCGAATCGAAAAGCGATTTGGCCGCCGGTGCCTTCAATCCGGCCGGCAACGACTTCAGCCCGGAAGCCCTTGCCGCCAAAGGCCAAATCATTCACCGCAACGACCCATGCCCATGTGGTAGTGGCTTGAAATACAAACAATGTCACGGTAAATTGAGCTGATTGATTAAAAATGAATCAAGGCCGTCTGAAAATATTTTGCGTTTTCAGACGGCCTTTTTATCGCGGTAAAGTGTGTTTTATTTTGCTTTAAAGAATCATTATGCTCAAAAACGATATTTTTAATGTATCGTATCAATTTACCCAATCAGGCCGTCTGAAAACAAAATCCGTTTCAGACGGCCTTTATGTTAAAATTCAGCCCATTCGTTTAACAACATTTTTAGAGCAGAATTATGGCAGGCAACACTTTCGGACAACTCTTCACCGTCACCACCTTCGGCGAAAGCCACGGCCCCGCTTTGGGATGCATTATCGACGGCTGTCCGCCCGGATTGCCGCTCACAGAAGCCGACATCCAAGCCGACCTTGACCGCCGCAAACCCGGCACCAGCCGCCATGTAACCCAGCGCCGCGAAGCCGACCAGGTGGAAATCCTATCCGGCGTGTTCGAAGGCAAAACCACCGGCACACCGATTGCCCTGCTGATTCGCAACACCGACCAGCGCAGCAAAGATTATGGCAACATCGCGCAGCAATTCCGTCCCGGCCACGCCGACTACACCTATTGGCACAAATACGGTACGCGCGACTACCGTGGCGGCGGCCGCTCTTCCGCCCGTGAAACCGCTGCCCGCGTAGCCGCCGGTGCGGTGGCAAAAAAATGGCTGAAGGAGCAATTCGGCACCGAAATCACCGGCTATGTGACCCAAGTCGGCGAAAAAGCCATCCGTTTTGAAAACTTAGCCTTCATCAGTCAAAACCCGTTCTTCGCCGCCAACCAAAGCCAAATCGAAGAATTGGAAGACTATATGGACAGCGTGCGTAAATCTCTGGATTCTGTCGGCGCGAAGCTGCACATCGAAGCGAAAAACATTCCGGTCGGCTTAGGCGAACCGGTGTTTGACCGCCTTGATGCCGACATCGCCCACGCTATGATGAACATCAATGCCGTTAAAGGCGTGGAAATCGGTGCCGGTTTTGATTGCGTGACACAACGCGGTAGCGAGCACGGTGACGAACTCACAGCAGAAGGCTTCTTGAGTAACCACGCCGGCGGTATTCTCGGCGGGATTTCCACCGGCCAAGACATCCACGTCAACATCGCCATCAAGCCGACCAGCTCGATTGCCACGCCGCGCCGCAGCATCGACATCGACGGCAAGCCGGTCGAAATCGCCACCCACGGCCGCCACGACCCTTGCGTCGGCTTGCGCGCCGCACCCATTGCCGAAGCTATGTTGGCCTTGGTGCTGATGGATCATGCCTTGCGCCACCGCGCCCAAAATGCCGATGTCAGCGTCAACACGCCCGACATCGCCCGTTTCAAATAATCCACATGTTCAGGCGGCCTAGTAGGATAAATCAGGCCGTCTGAACAAATTCACACACAAAAACTTCGCCTAATCAGCCACTTTATACTACAATGGCAAGCATTTGCCGTGTACTAGGGAGCGCACGGCTTCAGATTGACAGGAATACAGACAACATGACACAAGAAACCGCTTTGGGCGCCGCACTCAAAACCGCCGTCCAAACCATGAGCAAAAAGAAACAAACCGACATGATTGCCGATCATATTTACAGCAAATACGACGTATTCAAGCGCTTCAAACCGCTGGCTGTCGGTATCGACCAAGACTTAGTTGCCGCCCTGCCGCAATACGACGCCAGCCTGATTGCCCGCGTATTGGCAAACCACTGCCGCCGTCCGCGCTATCTGAAAGCATTGGCTCGCGGCGGCAAACGCTTTGATTTGAACAACCGTTTCAAAGGCGAAGTGAGCCCGGAAGAACAAGCGATTGCGCAGCAACACCCTGCCGTGCAGCAAGCCATGGCCGCGCAAGCCGAACGCCAAGCAGCCAAAGCCGCCGAACAAGCCGAAGTGCCTGCCGCTGAAACCGTGGCGGAAGCCGCTCCTGCTGCTGAAAAACAAACCGAAGCTTAATCACGCTTTTTCTAATATATAAAAAGGCCGTCTGAAAATTTTCGATTTTCAGACGGCCTAACATTTGTATTTATAAAGATTAACTGATTCTTCTCATTACTCTCTGACGAATTCAAAGCCTTGTTCATCCACGTTTAATACCGAAGCATAATCGGCTTTCCAATCGCCTAACACAATACGGGTAAGATCCTCATTTACATGGATATTTTCCCGATGGGTATGGCCGTGAATCAACAGCGACACACCATATTGCCTGGCGATTTTCGCAGTAAACTCAGGATTTACGTCCATGATTTCAGCCGATTTTTGCTGTTTGTCCTGCTTGCTGGTGTGGCGGATTTTATGGGCGATTTTCAAGCGTACCGACAACGGCAGCATCAAAAACAGCTTCTGCCGCCATTTCTGATGCACTTTTTTGCGAAACTGCTGATAACGCACATCATCAATACACAAAGTATCGCCATGACACAGCAAAGCTTGTTGCCCGAATAAACCCACCACTTGATAATCAGGTAAGAGCTTCATGCCACATGCCTGCGTAAAACGTTCGCCAATCATAAAATCACGGTTGCCGTGCTGAAAATAACAGGCCACACCTTGATCGCTTACATGGCGAATGGCTCGTTTCACCGAATCAATCAGGGGCGACGTTTCATCATCGCCGACCCAAAAATCAAACAAATCGCCCAAAATATACACCGCCTGCGCCTGCGGTGCTTTCTCCTGCATAAAACGCAGAAACAACGCCGTCAGCTCGGGGCGTGATTCGCTCAAATGTACATCGGCAATAAAATAAATCGGCATGGAAGGGTTCATAAAATCAATTTCAGCCATTATAAATTTTCAGACGGCCTGTGTATATAAAGGCCGTCTGAAAGAATCACTCTTTCAGACGGCCTTCAATCAAGCGGGAATTAAGCTTCTTTGTTGTCGGTGGCTTTTTGACGCAAACGCAGGCTCAATTCGCGCAATTGCTTGTCGTCCACCACGTTTGGCGCGTTGGTCAGCAGACATTGCGCACGTTGGGTTTTCGGGAAGGCAATCACATCGCGAATCGATTCGGCGCCGGTCATCAAGGCCACCAAACGGTCGAGACCGAAAGCCAAACCACCATGCGGCGGCGCGCCGAATTTCAGATTATCCAGCAGGAAGCCGAATTTTTCTTGCTGCTCTTCCGGCGTAATCTTCAGCGCGGCAAACACTTTTTCCTGCACGTCAGCACGATGGATACGGATTGAGCCGCCGCCGATTTCCCAGCCGTTCAACACCATATCGTAGGCGCGTGCCAAGCAGTTTTCCGGTTGGCTTTCCATCAGGTTTTCATGGCCTTCTTTCGGCGCGGTAAACGGATGGTGTACGGCGGTGTAGCGGTCTGCTTCATCATCGTATTCGAACATTGGGAAGTCAACCACCCACAAGGGTTTCCATTCATCGGCAAAATAGCCGTTTTCTTTACCGTGTTCCAAGCCCACTTTGATGCGCAATGCACCGATGGCTTCGTTCACGATTTTGGCTTTGTCGGCACCGAAGAAAATGATGTCGCCGTTTTGTGCTTCGGTTTGGGCGATGATTTGTTTCAAGGCGTTTTCAGACAGGAATTTCACAATCGGTGATTGCAAGCCGCTGTCTTCGCCGTTGCTCAGGTTGGTCACATCGTTTACCTTGATGTAGGCCAAGCCTTTGGCACCGTAAATGCCGACGAATTTGGTGTAATCGTCGATTTCTTTACGGCTCAATTTGGCACCGCCCGGCACGCGCAAAGCCACCACACGGCCGCCTTTCATGTCGGCTGCGCCACGGAAAACTTTAAATTCTTCCGTTTTCATCAAGTCGGTCAATTCGGTGAATTTCAGGCTGATGCGCAAATCCGGTTTATCGGAGCCATAATAGAACATGGCTTCGCTAAACGGCATACGCGGAAAATCAGCCAATTCTACGCCGATGGCGTCTTGGAATACTTTTTTGGCCATCGCTTCGGTGATATCCATGATTTCGTCCTCGTTCAAAAACGAGGTTTCCAAGTCGATTTGGGTAAATTCGGGTTGGCGGTCGGCACGCAAGTCTTCATCGCGGAAGCACTTAGTAATTTGGTAATAACGGTCGAAACCGGCCACCATCAGCAATTGCTTAAACAATTGCGGTGATTGCGGCAATGCAAAAAACTCGCCCGGATGCACGCGGCTCGGCACCAGATAATCGCGCGCACCCTCAGGGGTCGAACGGGTCAACATCGGCGTTTCAATATCGATAAAGCCTTGGTCGTCCAAGAAACGGCGCACGCCCATGGCCACTTTATAGCGCAGTTTGAGGTTGTTTTGCATCACCGGACGGCGCAAATCAATCACACGGTTGGTCAGGCGCACGTTTTCGCTGATGCTTTCATCGTCGATTTGGAACGGCGGCGTGGCAGCAGTATTAAATACTTCGATTTCTTTGGCCAAGATTTCGATTTTGCCGGATACCATTTTGTCGTTGGTCGTACCTTCCGGACGGTTGCGCACGCGGCCGGTAATGCTCAACACGTATTCGTTACGCGCAGAATCGGCGGTTTCAAATGCCTCTTTGGTATCCGGATCAATCACGACCTGAACAATGCCTTCACGGTCGCGCAAGTCGATAAAAATCACGCCGCCGTGGTCGCGACGACGATGCACCCAACCTTTGACGGTTACGGTTTGGTCTAAATATTGCTCGCTGATTAAGCCGCAATAATTGGTACGCATAAAATCACCTTTTTGTGTTTGATTTAATTTGTTTTGAAATGGTTATGCCGTCTGAAAGTTTCAGACGGTCCGAGATCTTTGCAAAGGTTTCGGCCTGTATTACTTACTGTTCAGTAGCTTCTGATAAAGGCTTGCCCGCATCATCCGCCAATACTTTAGGCACATGTTCATCAGGCATTACCATACCCAGCGAAATCACATATTTCAGGGCTTCGTCCACGCTCATATTGAGCTCGCGGATGTCGCTTTTTTTCACCATGATGTAATAGCCGCCGGTCGGGTTGGGCGTGGTCGGCACATACACCGAAATGTATTCATCACCTTGCGGTAGCGATGCTTTTACCGAATCGGGAATATGGCCGGAAACAAACGCCAGCGTCCAAATATTCGGCTGAGGGAAAGGGATTAATACCGGCGTTTTAAACGAGCGGCTGCCGTCGGACAGCAAAGATTCCGATACTTTTTTCACGCTGGAATAAATCGATTTCACCACCGGAATGCGGCCGAGTATGCCGTCCCAAGCGGAAATGATGCGTTTGCCTAAAACGTTGGCACCGAAAAGGCCGGTGACAAACAACACGACAATCGCCACAATCACGCCCAAGCCGGGAATATTAAAACCTAAGAAATGCTGCGGCTGCCAATATACCGGCAAAAGATTAATCAATTGGTCGGCGGCGGTGATGATGTAGGTAATCACCCAAATGGTGACTGCAATCGGCAACCACACCAAAATACCTGTAATCAGGTATCTTTTTAATGATTTAGCAATTGTACCGCTTTCCGCTGGTTGTTCTGCCATGTTTTTCTATCCGTCAAATACGCAATATGACCGCCCAAACGCGCTATTATACGCGCTTGGGCGGTAAGAAACGAGTGTTTTTCATGGTTTGCGGCATAAACGCTTATGCTTGCATGAGTCATGCGCACAAGCCTGCTTAACTGCTGTTGCCAACCGTAGTTTAAATGCCGTCCCAATCGTTGAACATCAAGCCGAAACCGATGCCGTTTTGCTTGTGGTTGTAGTCAATCAAGCTCTCACCATACCCATGAAAACCGCGCACCACACCTTTGAGCTTGCCTTTAAGCGGAAAGGTGTACGCGGCTTCGACCGCACCGTGGCCGGTTTTCGGGTTGTAACGCAATACGGAATAGACGTTTTGCTTGTCGTTGAGACGGTATTGCACTTTTAAATCACCATAGCCCATGTAATCGGAAATATCCGGATTATCGTCTTCACCGCCATTGGCATCGGTGCGTAACCAAACGCGCGGAATCACGGTCAATCTATCCCATTCCATACCGGCCATGGCATAAATACGGTTCCACGAACGCGACTCGGGGCGGCTCTGACCATTGGATTGATGGGCAAAGCCGGCGCCAACCATGCGCAATTTACCGCCAAACGGCAAATCGAGCTTCACCGGCTGGGTCAGGAATACTTCCGGCTCGTAATCGGTATTGCGAAACGGCGCCGATTTTCTGCCCTGGTTGTACAGCTGCCAATCAGATTTTTGCGTATAGCCAAACCACAAATCCGCACGCGTTTTAAACACGTCTTCCATCAGCTTGCTTTTGAACGACACTTGCATTTTCGCTTCTAACCGCTTCTGCTCGGTAAACTTTTCTTCCGCGGTTACACCACGTGAAGGCGATTCCGGATAGTAATTCGGGCTGGAATTGTACCAAGCAGGCATCAGATACATCGGATTATGTTCACGAACAGAAAGCAAGCCGCGCGCATCATTAGCATCTAAGTCAAACATCATGCTCAAAGGCGTATAGGCGTCGGCAGCATCTCGCAAAGCCGATTCGGAAAGCAGTTGCTCATCGGTCTTCTCGTCAAAAACAATAGTGGTTTCTTTATTTTCGATGCTGGCATTAACCGTTTGCGCCAAATCCACAGGCTGCTTGGTATCTAAGGTATCTGAGGCTACCATAGGCTGCGATGGCGGCAACTGTGCGGCATAAATTTTATCGTAACAGGCCAAACGCATAGCGTTATCGACTATGGCGGCGCATTGCAACGCAGCCGCATCCAAAGCCCAAGCGGCAGGTGTAGCCAATATGCAGCCCGCTCCTCCCCATAAATAATGTTTCAACATCATGTTCACCGTTTACGTCAATCAGCATAATCTGCCGGCTTTTCGCTTGGCCGAATTATCCGAATCAACCCGATATGTCGCGTTATTTTTCAGACGGCATTCATTTAATTAAGGCCGTCTGAAAAAATAATCACTGTGTGTAAGATGCAGCAATGCCCCTGAAATACCTTTACGGTCAGGGGCAGTCGCTTAGTGCAGGTGTCGCCACCTACAGAGTTGCCGCCTTATGCGGCTGGCTGCAAAAGATTTAAGCCAAGGCTTTCACTTTAGCAGACAAACGACTCTTGTGACGGGCAGCTTTGTTTTTGTGGAACACGCCTTTATCAGCAATGCGGTCAATAATTTTTACTGATTCGCGGTAAGTTGCTTGAGCGGCAGCTTTGTCACCAGCTTCAACAGCTTTCAACACTTTTTTGATTGCAGTGCGGAATGCAGTACGCAAGCTAGCGTTGTGGGCGCGTTGTTTAACCGACTGGCGGGCACGTTTACGGGCTTGTGCGCTGTTTGCCATATTAAATATCTCCTGAATGAAAAATAAATTCTGTAAACGCGCAATTTTAAAGACGATTGCCCCTATATGCAAGTCTTTTCTCTGTAAACTTACCGATTCGCTCCGTGAGTTCGCCCAAAAGCCACACCGCTCCGTGGCCACACTCTTGCCTTTACGAAGCAATCAATAGAATTTTTTGCATAAATTGCCCGATATGGCTTTGATTTTCATCAAGCTTACATTACAATGGCCTTGCAGCTTGCCGGGGTGTTTATGGGGCAAGCCTGTTTCTTTTTATTTCAACTCTTTCATCAGGAAACCAACCCGTATGAAAAAATCCGTATTAGCCGTATTGGCCGCATTGTCACTGGCCGCGTGCGGCGGTGGCGAGAAAAAAGCCGAGCAACCTCAAGCAGGCAGCGCGCCTGCTGCCAATGCTGAAGCAGCCGCTACCGACACCTTAAACATCTACAACTGGTCAAACTACGTGGACGAAACCACCGTCGAAGACTTCAAAAAACAAAACAATTTGAAGCTGACCTACGATTTGTATGAAAACAACGAAACCCTAGAAGCCAAAATGCTGACCGGCAAATCAGGCTACGACCTCGTTGTACCGGGTATCGCCTTTTTACCGCGCCAAATCGAAGCCGGCGCCTACCAAAAAGTCAATAAAGACCTGATCCCAAACTACAAAAACATCGACCCTGAGCTGCTGAAAATGCTGGAAACAGCCGACCCGGGCAACGAATACGCCGTGCCTTACTTCTCAGGCGTGAATACTTTGGCCATTACCGCCAAAGGTAAAGAGCTGCTGGGCGGCCAACTGCCTGAAAACGGCTGGGATTTATTGTTCAAACCGGAATACACCAGCAAACTGAAATCATGCGGCATCGCCTTGTGGGATACGCCGTCTGAAATGTTCCCGATTGTATTGAACTACTTGGGCAAAGATCCTAAAGGCACCAGCACCGACGACATCAACGCCGCAGCCGAAGTATTGAAAGCCGTGCGTCCTGACGTGAAACGCTTCAGCCCGTCAGTAATTGACGAATTGGCACGCGGCGACGTGTGCTTGGCAGCCGGTAATGGTGGCGACCTGAACTTGGCTAAGGCCCGTTCGGAAGAAGTCAACAACAATGTCGGCATCGAAGTATTGACCCCTAAAGGCATGGGCTTCTGGATTGAATCTTGGTTGATTCCTGCCGATGCGAAAAACATCGAAAACGCCCACAAATACATCAACTACACGCTGGATGCCGACATTGCAGCGAAGAACGGCATCGCCGTCACCTTCGCCCCTGCCAGCTTGCCTGCACGTGAGAAAATGCCGAAAGAGTTGGTAGAAACCCGTTCGATTTTCCCAACCAAGGAAGACATGCAAAACGGTTTTGTGATGCCGCAAATGAGCGCGGATGCGAAGAAGCTGACCGTAAACCTGTGGCAAAAAATCAAAGTGGGTTCTAATTAATCCGCTTCGTTTTTGCTTAATCCGCTTCGTTTTTGCCAACTAAAAATGCCGTCTGAAAATATTGTTTAAGACGGCATTTTTTATGATTCAACATAAGGCAGGTTCACACCTGCCCTACCCGAATCAATCCTCATACGCTTCCATCGGCGGGCAAGAACACACCAAATGGCGGTCGCCATACACATCGTCCACACGGTTCACGCTCGGCCAGAATTTGTTTTCGCGCACATAAGCCAGTGGGAATACGGCTTCTTCGCGGCTGTATGGATGCGTCCATTCTTCGGCGGCGACGTTAAACGATGTATGCGGCGCGTTGACCAGCGGATTGTCGTCTTTCGGCCAGTCGCCGTTTTGCACTTTCAACACTTCCTGCTTGATGGCTTTGAGTGCGGCGATAAAGCGGTCGAGTTCAGCTTTGCTTTCCGATTCGGTCGGCTCGATCATCAGCGTACCGGCCACAGGGAAGGAAACGGTCGGTGCGTGGAAACCGTAGTCCATCAGGCGTTTGGCGATGTCGGTTTCGGTTATACCGCTTTCAGCTTTGAGCAGGCGTAAATCGACGATACATTCGTGCGCCACGCGGCCGTTTCTGCCGGTGTAGAGAATCGGATAGTCTTCGCTCAAGGCTTGGGCTACGTAGTTGGCATTGAGCAGCGCCCATTCGGTGGCTTGGCGCACACCTTGTTTGCCCATCATGGTGATGTACATCCAAGTAATCGGCAAAATCCCTGCCGAACCATACGGCGCGGCGGATACGGCGCTCATGCCTTCGGTTGCACCTTCTACCGGCGCGACAACGTGGCTCGGGGCAAACGGTGCCAGATGGGCTTTCAAACCGATTGGTCCCATGCCCGGACCGCCGCCGCCATGCGGAATGCAGAAGGTTTTATGTAGATTCATGTGCAACACGTCCGCCCCCACTTCTGCCGGCTGCATGATGCCGACTTGGGCGTTCATGTTCGCGCCGTCCATATACACTTGGCCGCCGTTGTCGTGGATAATGCGGCAGATATCACGGATGCCTTCTTCGTACACGCCGTGGGTGGACGGATAGGTAATCATCAGCGCGCCGAGATGGTCTTTGTTTTGCTCGGCTTTTTGCTGCAAATCGGCCACATCGACGTTGCCGTTTTCATCGGTTTTGACCACGATGATTTTTATACCGAGCATGGCGGCGGTGGCGGGATTGGTGCCGTGCGCCGATTGCGGAATCAGGCAGACATTGCGCTCGGCGTCGCCGTTGGCTTCGTGGTAGCGGCGGATGGCCAGTAAGCCGGTGTATTCGCCTGAAGCGCCGGAATTCGGTTGCAAACTGATGGCATCAAAACCGGTAATCGCTTCGAGCTGGGTTTGCAAACCTTGCAGCAATTCGCGATAGCCTTCAGTTTGTTCGCTCGGGGCAAACGGGTGCAGATTGGCAAATTCCGGCCAGGTAATCGGAATCATCTCGCTGGTGGCATTGAGCTTCATGGTGCAGCTGCCGAGCGAAATCATGCTGCGGTTCATCGCCAAGTCGCGCTCTTCCAGCTTTTTCAGGTAGCGCAGCATTTCGTGTTCGGTGTGGTAGCGGTTGAATACTTCATGCGTGAGGATTTCGTCTTGACGCAACAGGTTTGCTTTCAGACGGCCTGTAACTTCGCCGCGGCAATCAATATCGGTTTTGCCGGTAAACAAAGCAATCAATACCGCCAATTCGCCCACGGTCGATTCTTCGCTAAAGGCCACTGCGATTTGGGTTTCGCCTACTCGACGCAGGTTGTAGCCTGCGTTTAAGGCATTTTGATAAACCTCAGCCGCTTTGTCGCCGCACTCAACCAAAACGGTATCAAAGAAGGTTTCATGCACAACTTGCAGACCGTCTGAAACCAAGGCATCGGCAAACGCGGAAGCCAGCGCATGAATGCGTTGGGCAATTCGTTTCACACCTTCAGGCCCATGATAAACCGCATACATGCCGGCCAAATTCGCCAGCAAAGCTTGCGCGGTACAGATGTTGGAAGTGGCTTTTTCGCGGCGGATGTGCTGCTCGCGGGTCGATAAGGCCATGCGCAAGGCCGGTTTGCCTGAAACGTCTTTCGATACGCCGATAATGCGGCCGGGTGCCGAGCGTTTGAATTCGTCTTTAAAGGCAAAATACGCGGCATGTGGCCCACCGAAACCCATCGGCACGCCGAAACGCTGGGTGTTACCCAAGGCAATATCGGCACCCATTTCAGCAGGCGATTTCAGCAAGACCAAGCTCATCACATCAGCAGCCACCGCCACAATCGCGCCGGTTTCTTTCAGACGGCCGATTACATCGGTCAAATCCACCACATCACCGTCTTTGCCGACATATTGCAACAAAGCACCGAAATATTCGCCCTCTGCCGCTGCGGCAAAATCGCCCACCACCAATTCAAAATCAAAATATTTGGCACGCGTTTTCATTACGTCCAGCGTTTGCGGATAGACGCGTTCATCGACAAAAAAGCGGTTGGATTTAGACTTGGCCACGCGCTTGGCCATCGCCATCGCTTCGGCGGCTGCGGTCGCTTCGTCCAACAAAGACGCGCCGGCCACTTCAAAGCCGCTCAAATCGATACACACCTGCTGGAAATTCAGCAGAGCCTCCAAGCGCCCTTGCGCGATTTCTGCTTGATACGGCGTGTAGGCGGTGTACCAGCCCGGATTTTCCAACACATTACGCACAATCACATTCGGCAAACGGGTCGGATAATAACCTAAGCCGATGTAGGATTTGTTGATTTTGTTTTTCGCTGCAATTGCTTTGATTTTAGCCAAGGCTTCGGCTTCGGTCAGCGCTTCAGGCAAATCAAGTTCAGACGGCATACGGATAGATGGCGGCACGGTATGATCGATAAAATCCGCCATGCTTTTTTCGCCGAGCGCCGCCAACAGCGCTTCTTGGTCGCGAAAGCTGATGTGGCGCGCGGAAAATTCGTTTTTATCGAATAAGTCATTTAAATTCATAGTAATTCCTCTATTGTTAAACGGATTTATACCCCGATGAATGTTGATCACACGGTTTGTCCAGGCCGTCTGAAATCATAATGGCCAAACAAAATTCTTATTTCAGGCGGCCTTCATGCCTTTAAACACAATACCGATGGCGAGCACCTGCACCGCCAATAACGCCCACACCACACCATGCCAATCAGCAGCCTTAAATGCCAAACCGCACAGCCACGCACCGAACGTGCCGCCGCTGTAATACGCCATGTAATACAAGCCTGAAGCCAGCGAGCGCCCCTCTTTTACATTGGCCGCAATGTAATTGATGGTCGCTGCCTGCGTAATGAACACGCCTGACGACATCAACACCAGCCCGACGATAATCAGCGGCAAATCGGTTGCCAAAGTCAGCAGCACACCGGTCATCGATACACCAACCGCCAGCAAAATCGTTTTTACGCTGCCAAAATGCGTCATCAGCCTGGCCGACAAAGGCGTAATCACCATGCCGATAAGATACACGGCAAAAATATTCGCCAACGCGCTGCTGCTCAAACGGTAAGGCGCGTCGGCCAGATGCAGATTGATGTAGGTAAAGCAGCCCACTAAGGAAAACAACACGCAGCCGCCCAGTGAACACGCCGCAAACACATAACGGTTGTGTAAATGCGATTTCAGCATATTCAAGGCCGTCTGAAAATTCGGTTTCGGCACAAAATTCTGCGATTTGGGCAGCTGCCTCCACACAAACACTGCGCAAGCCAAGCTCAACACCGCCATTACATAAAACGCCGTGCGCCAGTCGAACCACTCCGTCAGATAGCCCAATAAGAAACGGCCGAGAAACCCGCCCAATACCGTACCCGACACATACATGGTCATCAACTGCACGACTTCGTTTTGGGTAAACTCTTCGCCGATATAGGCAATCAGCACCACCGTAATCCCCGGCACCGCCAAACCCTGCAAAAAACGCAACAGCGTAAACACTTCGATATTCGGCGACCACGCCAGCAGCATGGTCGGCAAGGCCAGATAAATCAGCGACCCGACCACAAACAGCTTACGCCCGAACGCATCCGACAACATGCCCATAAACGGCGACATCAAAGCCACACCCAACACCGCCGCCCCCACCGACAATCCCGCCTGCACCGCCGTAGCGTTCAATTCCGCCATCAACACGGGCAACACCGCCTGCACGGAATACACCTGCAAGAATGCCGACATACCGGTCAGCAAAATAGCCGTTTTCAACAGGCCGTTCAGTTTCATGATGGGTTTCTTCACATGTGTTTTTATGTTTTGATTTTATTCTATTTATTTGAATTATCTTATCTTTTTACCAACCTCCGTCTCAATGAAAGCCGGCCAATTTATGGTGGCGGGCCGTCTGAAAGTGTGCGCCGCCCTTTTCAGACGGCCTCTGCCCACTTCGCTCCGGCCGCCAATGTTTGCCGATAAATCGGGCAATGCTCGTCATGCGCGCCTTTTAAATAACCGGTGCTCATCAAAAATTCGCCGACAATTTCGCCGCCGGCAAATTTGAAATGCTGCTTAAACAATTTTACCCACGCCGCTTTATCACGCGGATGATGGGCATCGAGCCAGTTTTTGAATGAACCGTATTCGGCCTGCAAATGCAACACCGCGCGCGCATTGTGAATCACCGCATTGATTTTCAAACGGTTGCGCACAATTCCCGCATCGTTCAACAGCCTTTCGACATCGTGTTCATCAAACGCCGCCACTTTAACAATGTCAAAACCGGCATAGGCCGTATGAAACGCCTGCTGCTTTTTCAGCATCAATGTCCAATTCAAACCAGCTTGATTGATTTCCAAAATCAATCGGCCAAACAAAGCATTGTCATCGCCAACCGGAAAACCGTATTGATGGTCGTGGTAATGTTTGTTCGGGTCGTCGGTATCGGGCGGCAGACTGTTGGCAAAATCGCAGTAGGTCATGGGGATTCTTTAATGCACAAAGGCTGAAGCCTTTGCAAAACTGATGAATCATTAATAAAAACCAAAACCGCCGTCATTCCCGCGCAGGCGGGAATCCATCTCAGAATTTAAGAAACCTATTTTATTCAATAGCTTGTCATGTTTAAAAATGGATTCCCGCCTGCGCGGGAATGACGTCGGTTTTATGTGTGCTGGCTTTTGAAGGAATCTTGCAAAGGTCTCAGGTGTAGAAAATTGTCGGGTTATTGACACTTTTTATGCAAAACAGCTTTTATTTTTTGCCTAAATGATTGTTTTAGGATTGTTGAGCATTATCAAGAACCATGCGGCGTTACCGTGCCTTTCGGCACTCTTGACAACACTCGAAAATCCCAAAATGGGTCTTCAAGCAAAAAAGCAAAAGTGTAAACAACGCTAGGATTTCCTACATCAGGCCGTCTGAAAAAGAAGTTTCGTTTTCAGACGGCCTTTTACAGCGGATTAGTTGACTTCGTTGGCGTATTGCTCGGCAGTCAGCAAGCTGTCGAGATCGGCCGGATTAGCCGGTTTGATTTTAAAGAACCAGCCTTCGCCGTATGGGTCGCTGTTGGCGGTTTCCGGAGCGCTTGGCAAATCATCGTTGACGGCCACGATTTCACCGGCAATCGGTGCGTATACATCAGATGCGGCTTTCACCGATTCCACCACACCGGCTTGCTCTTCAGCCGCCAAATTAGCGCCGACTTCAGGCAACTCGATAAACACTATGTCGCCCAACAATTCTTGCGCGTGATGGGTAATGCCGACCGTCACCGTGCCGTCTGCTTCGGTGCGCAGCCATTCGTGGCTGGCAACATATTTCAATTCTGCTGGGATATTGCTCATTTTGTGTTCTCCAAGAGTAGGTTAGATTAAAATCCGACATTATTTTTTACATTTTCCAGCCGCTTCGCTGTAACTGCCGCCCTGATCCAGGCAGCGATCCTTGGCATCGCAACCGGCCAAATTCAGGAATGCTGAAACATCATTAAAAAAAATAATACTTTGTTCCACTTCATATATACCGTTCATTATCTTTCAGACGGCCTCACGAGGCTAAGCCGTGCGAGCCGTCAGGCAAACTGTTTCTGACCGTTGCGCACAAACGGCAGTTTCAATACGCGCACATCGACTTCCTTACCGCGAATCAACACTTTAGCCACTTCGCCGTCAAAGTCTTTCGGTACGCGGGCGATGGCAATGGATTGTTTCAGGCTTGGGGAAAACACGCCGCTGGTGGTGATGCCGTTGCCTTTGTCGGTCACGACTTCCATACCTGCGCGCAACACGCCGCCTTTATCCAGCAGCAGGCCGACTTGTTTCACCGCCACGCCTTTTTCTTTCAGCGCAACTAAAGCAGCCTTGCCGACAAAATCGCGGGTTTCATCTTTTAAATCAACCGTCCAGCCCATACCGGCTTCAAGCGGGCTGGTGTCGTCGTCCATATCGTTGCCGTAAAGATTCATGCCTGCTTCCATGCGCAAGGTATCGCGTGCGCCCAAACCGCAAGGCTGCACACCTGCCGCCTGCAGGGCTTTGAAAAATTCAGGGGCTTGGTTTACCGGCAAAATCACTTCCACGCCGTCTTCGCCGGTGTAGCCGGTGCGGGCGACAAACCAATCATCGCCGAAATCGTGGCCTTGGAATGGTTTCAGTGCGCTCACCTGCTCCGCCCATTCCGGTTTGACGCTCAATAATTTCTCAACTGCTTTCGGACCTTGCACCGCCAGCATCGCCAAATCGGTGCGCGGCGTTAAGTTTACGCCGAATGCTTGGCCGATTTTTTGGAATTGGGCGCTGTCTTTTTCGCGGGTTGCGCCGTTGGAGACGATGCGGTATTGCGTTTCGGCTTCGTTCATGCGATAGACGATTAAGTCATCAATGACGCCGCCGTGGTCGTTTAACAAGGCAGAATATAAGGCTTTGCCGACAAAGGCTAATTTATCGACATCATTGGCCAATAATTTGCGGAAAAAGGCTTTGGCTTGTTCGCCGGCCACGTCGGTAACCAGCATATGGGATACGTCGAACATACCGGCATCAGTGCGCACGGCTTCGTGTTCGGCGATTTGCGAACCATAATTCACAGGCAATTCCCAGCCGGCAAAATCAACCAGCTTGCCGCCTGCTTCGATGTGGTTTTGATGAAAAGGGGTGATGTTGGGGGCAGTCATATCAAGTTCTCCAGTATATTTTAGCGTCATCGCACGTTGCTGTTTTTATCTGCGCGCATGACCCTATCTGTCCTTGAACCTGAGATTTTCGGCGCCGTGTCGTTCCGACCGCAATCTGCTCATTGCGTGCCATTTGGCAACGGATGTCTGAATGGTGGCTCAGACGGCCTTCTCCCCTTCGGTGGGCATGATGTGACATCGTACCGCTCTCCAGATGTTTTATTTCAACGAGCAGTCCTTTTACCTGAGCGATTTAAGGGCATCTGCGCCTTCGGTGGCTGCCTGTAGTTGTCAGCAGCGCTCTCCTGCACGTTTTTTGATTATGGCGTGATTCTTTTTCCGGGGCAAGCATTCTTTGGGATTATTTTTACACAATCTATCAAAATATGATTATTAATAGGTTTGATAAATTAATTTTCCGAAAGTACGCTGTTTTAACACAGATTATTTTTGAAAAGTTTCTTTTCTTGAACTATTGTATGTTAAGTTTATTTAGCTTAAGATTACAGCAGTCGCTTTGTTTTCTGTTTCAAAACAATCAAGCGGCATCATAATCTAAAGCATAAAGGGAACCAGCTAATGGGTCAAATCACTCTGGATAAAACAGACCTTAAAATTTTGCAGGTTTTGCAGGAAAACGGCCGCTTGACCAATGTCGAGCTTTCCGAACGTGTCGCCCTCTCTCCTTCTCCGTGTTTACGCCGTCTGAAACAATTGGAAGATGCCGGCATCATCCGCAAATACGCCGCATTGTTGTCGCCGGTTTCCGTCGAACTGGGCTTGCAGGCGTTTATCCGCGTCTCCATCAGCAAAGCGGCTGATGCGCGTGACGATTTCTCGCAAGCGGTGCAAAACTGGCCGGAAGTATTGAGCTGCTTTGCGCTGACCGGTGAAACCGATTATCTGTTGCACGCGTTTTTCACCGATATGAATTCTTTCTCGCATTTTGTGCTGGATACATTGTTGTCACACCACGGCGTGCAAGACGCGCAATCGAGCTTTGTGTTGAAAGAAATTAAAAACACCACTGCCCTGCCGCTGTCGCATTTGCAGCAAGATTAATCTTTGCGCCAATATAACAAGGCCGTCTGAAACTCGTTCAGACGGCCTTGTTATTTGCTATAATTGAGAATTACTCTTATAAACACCATCTCCATCTAATGAACACGCCAAGCACCGAAACCGTTATCAAGCACACCAAACAATGGCTGGAAAAAGCCGTGATTGGTTTAAACCTCTGCCCTTTTGCCAAAGCGCCATATGTCAAAGACCGCGTACGTATTGTGGTCAGCGAAGCCAAACATTTAGACGGTTTCTTAGAAGATTTAGACCGTGAATTACAACGTTTGGGCAATACTTCGGCCGAAGAATTGGAAACCACTTTATTGGTGCATCCGGCCTTATTCGGCGATTTTCTGCTGTTTAACGATATGCTCGACATCGCCGATGAAGCAGTCGCGGATAACCGATTGGAAGGCGTGATTCAGATTGCGCCGTTTCACCCTGATTTCCAGTTTGCCGATACCGAAGCCGACGACATCAGCAACTACACCAACCGGTCACCTTACCCGACACTGCATCTGATTCGAGAAGACAGTATCGCTAAAGCAGCCGAAGCCTTTCCCGATGCGACGGCAATTTTTGAGCGTAATATCGCGCTACTGGAAAACATGGGCCAAGAAGGCTGGAATCGATTGGATATTCCGCGCTGCCCGTTTCATCAATCTGAATAAACCTCATGATCATCCGTTATATTTATTGGCTTTGCGGCGCACTGGCTTTGGCCTTGGGCGTGCTCGGTATTTTTCTGCCCGTTTTGCCGACCACGCCTTTTGTCTTACTGGCGGCGGCGTGCTGGGCAAAAGCCTCTCCGCGCTTTCACCGCTGGCTGCACCAGCATCGCTATTTCGGCCCGATGGTACAAAACTGGGAGCGCAACCGCGCAGTGCCGCGTAAAGCAAAAATATTGGCCGTGGGTATGATGACGTTTTCCTGTCTGTTTTTATTTTGGCAGTTTCCTGAACGCTGGTGGATAGGCGCGGCTTCTTCCACCTTTTGCGTCTGCGTGGCCATCTGGATGATTCGCTTGCCGGAAGCATAAAATCAGCCTGTTCTCCGACGGCCTTATTGTCGAATCCTTGCAAAAAAGTGTTAAAAGCAATTTAACAATATTTTCTGATAGTATTTTATTATATAGTTAACATTTCATTAAACTGCTGTTTTAAAGAATTTTTCTCTCTATGCCAAAAGAATTGGGCAATTTCACAAAAAATTTTCGGTATATTTATTTGATTCGCACTAATACTTTAGTCTAGTTTCTGGCACTATTTTCCTTTACAATCGTTTGCAACAAGCTTGAAGCTTAACGTGCAGTGTCGTGATGTTCAGACGGCCTGAAGTTTTACCACGATAAGAAAAAGGAAACATATGCGCCTGCCTCTTTTCTCCCTGCCTATGCTGATGATGCCGGCGTTTGCACAAGCCGCCAACTTCAGCGGCGACTCGCTGAGTCTGCTTTGGGGTTTGCCCTTCGCAGCCATTCTGCTCTCCATCGCTTTAGGTCCTTTAATGATGCCGAAAATTTGGCATCATCATTTCGGTAAAATCACCGCTTTTTGGACGGTACTTTTTTTGGTTCCGTTCGTGCTTTATTTCGGCTTCACCGCCGGTATTCAAGTGGTGGCACATGCCATGGTGGAAGAATACATTCCGTTTATTCTGCTGCTTTTTGCGCTGTACACCATTTCGGGCGGCATTTTAGTATGGGGCAACTTGCACGGTTCGGCCAAACTCAATACCATCCTGCTCGCCATCGGCACCGCCTTGGCATCAGTGATGGGTACCACCGGCGCAGCCATGCTGCTGATTCGCCCTCTGTTGAAAGCCAATGACAACCGCAAACATAAAGTACACGTGGTCGTATTCTTTATCTTCTTGGTGGCCAACATCGGCGGCGGCCTGACCCCATTGGGTGACCCGCCTTTGTTCTTGGGCTTCTTGAAGGGCGTTGACTTTATGTGGACGGTCATACACATGTTGCCGCCGGTGCTCATCAGCGTAGTGATTCTGCTGACCGTGTTCTACTTTCTCGACCGCCACCTGTATTTAAAAGATGACGAAATCGTGCCGCATGATCCCTCACCGGACAGCAAGCTGCAAATTTTTGGTAAAGTGAATTTCATTTTGCTGTTGGGCGTAGTGGGTGCCGTTTTGATGTCGGGCATTTGGAAACCGGATCATCCCGGCTTTGAAATCTTCGGCAGCCATTACTTATTGCCAAACTTGGTGCGCGATTTGATTCTGCTGTCTTTAGCAGTGATTTCATTGCTCATCACACCGAAACAAGTGCGTTCCGGTAATGAATTCAACTGGGAACCGATTGCCGAAGTGGGTAAACTGTTTGCGGGCATTTTCATTACCATTGCACCGGTATTGGCGATTTTGAAAGCCAGTGAAAACGGCGCATTGCGCGGCGTGGTATCGATGGTGCACAACGCGGCGGGCGAGCCGCTCAACACCATGTATTTCTGGATGACCGGCCTATTATCGGCCTTCTTGGACAACGCCCCGACCTATCTCGTGTTTTTCAACATGGCCGGCGGCGACGCGCAATCTCTGATGACCGGCCCGCTGTTCCACACCTTGCTCGCGATTTCGATGGGTTCGGTATTCATGGGTGCCCTCACCTACATCGGTAACGCGCCAAACTTCATGGTCAAAGCCATCGCCGAACAACGCGGCGTGAAAATGCCGAGCTTCTTTGGCTACATGTTGTGGTCGTTCGGTATCCTGTCACCATTGTTTATCCTCCACACGCTGATTTTCTTCGTGTACGAAATTTTCTAAAAGTTAATAATCAAGGCCGTCTGAAGTATTTCCTTTCAGACGGCCTTTTTTAATTCGGCAATATACGTTCAGACGTCATATTTAAAGTATTCAAGGCAAAAGCGGCAATCCTAATTCCTTCAAAAACGCATTATGTTTTTCGGTTGCTGTTTTGATTTTTTCGTCCAATGTCATTAGGTTTTGGTGATTGGCGATTAAATCAATTTCAGGTTCGGCGGCAACATTGCTGACATAACGGGCAATATTCAAATTGCCGTCGTTTTCGTCAATTTCCTGTATAGGAACCCGTCTGGCGTAGCCTTGTTCTTCTTTGCGGTATTGGTAGTAATCCACAATTTTATCAATATGTTCATCATTCAAGCGGTTTTGCCGTTTGCCTTTTTCAAAGGCATCAGCGGCATTGATAAACAAGACATCGTCTTCTTTTTTGCATTTTTTCAATACCAAAATACAGACTGGAATGCCTGTGGAATAAAACAGGTTGGCAGGCAGCCCGATGACCGTATCAATATGCCCGTCTTTGAGCAGTTTTTTGCGGATTTTTTCTTCTGCGCCGCTGCGGAACAATACGCCGTGCGGCAGGATAATCGCCATGGTGCCGTTGTCGCTTAAAAAGTGGAAGCCGTGCAGTAAAAAAGCAAAATCCGCTGCTGATTTTGGTGCCAGCCCATAATTTTTAAAGCGGAAATCATTTGCTAACTCTTCCTTGGGTTCCCAGCGGTAGCTGAACGGCGGATTGGCAACCACAGCATCAAAGGTCAATTTATTGGCAGGATTGGTTTCGTTCAATATTTCCCAATCATTGAGCAAAGAATCGCCGTGGTGAATGGTAAATTCCGTATCTTTTACGCCGTGCAGCAGCATATTCATGCGAGCCAAATTGTAAGTGGTGATGTTTTTTTCCTGCCCGTAAATTTTGCCGATATGCCCGTTGTTTTGTGCCATTTGATGGCGTACATTTAACAGCAGCGAACCTGAACCGCAGGCGAAATCCAGCACGTTATCCAGTTTTATTTTGCTGCCGCCGGCTGGGTTTTGGCTGTCCAGCGTAACAATGCGGGATAAAATGGTGGAAACCTGCTGCGGCGTATAAAACTCACCTGCTTTTTTGCCTGAGCCTGACGCAAATTGAGCAATCAAATATTCATAGGCATCGCCCAATGTATCGCTGCCAGTGGAAAATTCGCTGATACCCTCGGCAATACGTTTCACGATTTCAACTAATTTGGTATTTCGTTCGTCATAATTTTTGCCGAGTTTTTCCGAATTGAGATTGATTTCGGAAAACAGTCCGCCAAAAGTGCTTTCAAAAGATTCATTCTCGATATATTTAAAACCCTTTTGCAAAGTATCAAGCAGTTCATTGCTTTGAATGCGTGCCAACTCAGCAATGTTGCCCCATAAAAATTCAGGCTTGATGACATAATGCACTTTGCGGCGCATCTGTTTTTCAAAATCGGCAACAAAATCGGCATTTTCGTCATACCACACGGCAAGCGGCGTGCGTCCATTTTCTTCGACAGACTTTGGATAATCTCTACCCAGCTCTTTTTGAGCAGCAAGTTCGTAATTGTCGGATAAGTAGCGTAAAAATAAAAATGACAGCATATAGTCACGGAAATCATCGGCATTCATCGCACCACGAAGCTGGTCGGCAATTGCCCATAGGGTTTTGCCTAATTGGTTGAGTTGTTCTTGGGTCATTGGTGTGTTTCTCTAAATGAATTGGGTATTAAGTCTGAATGAAAAGGATAAGTTTCCAACAAAGTTTTTAAAACGGTTTTAAATTTTTCTTTATTATCAGGCAACATTTCTTTGGGTTCAAAAACAGAGTAACCTCCGTGATTTAATACTGGGATCAGGCGTTCATAATCAGCATCTTTAAGCTGAATACATTTTTTAAACCCTGCAAAACCGTGAAAATTTGCTGTTTTCTCCATAATATTTCGTAAAATGTTGAAATGATATGGATATATCGGCTCATTATTATCCAATGTATCTTTTAATACTTTCAGCATTGCAACATGATACAGGCTAGCAGTATCACCTTCCAATTTCAGGAAAGTGTATTGGTCAGAATTGTTTTTTGACAACAAATATCTAGGTGCTTTATTCAATTCATTACACAATACATTAAAAAATAAGCCGTGATGAGTTGAAATCACAAACTGAATATCTTTTTTTGCATCGTAATTTTCTGTTTTATAACTTTTCAGCATCGCAGCTAAATTGTGCGCCACTGATACCGCATAATTATCGTCCAGTGATGAAATCGGGTCATCAATATAAACATATTTGACCCATTGATATGGCGATCCTTCTTGTTTATCCAAGCTCAATTGCAAGATTGCCAAGAAAAAACACCAAATAAAAATATGTTCTTCACCACGTGAAACCTTGATATTGTCATCAGGATTTTCAGGACGGAAAAAAGCAACTTCCCAACGCTCTATGTTTTCTTTACGGCTTTCTTTGCTGATTCTAAAATCAAAATCCACATATTTTTGCAACAATGGGCGGATTCGAGTATCCAGTTCCAGCTCCCAAATACCGTCAAAAAAGCGGGATGAATCGTTTAATACCAATACTCGGTCAGTATCGTTTTCCAAATCATTATCCCAAAAGAACAAATCCTCAGTAAATGCATTAAAATACAGAGTATCCCGTTGAACGCTCTGCCTGCCAAGATCTTTAAATGCCATTGATAAGCGGGTTTTTCCCATGCCGTTATGGGCAAAAATCAACTGGCATTTGGATTGTTGTTTTCTCAATCGTGTTGCCAAATCATTTAAATCGGCTAAATCCTTAAACGGATCATCTTTTTGTTCGTTATTCTTAGACATTGCTATTTTTTGTGTTTTTGAAAATTTTTCCCCAAATTTCACCGCTTGTTTATTGCAGCGTTGGAAACAACTGCTGCATTAAGCCTTTTTTGTGGGCTTTCAGGCTGCCTATATGCTGGTTTTGTTCGCTGATTAGGCTATCTAATGATGACAGGCAATCAGCGATGGCTTGTTGTTCTTCGGGAGATGGTGTCGGCAACTCTATTGCAAATAATTTATTGGGTGAAATTCTTTTCAATGTATTACTTGTTCCTGTTCTTTCTATCTTAAAGTCAATGTAATTTGCTTCTAACCAATACATAAAGAATGTTGCATTACTTTCTGGCTTAAATGAAAATGCTGGTATATCGGAAGAAGAGCAAAATCCATCTAATTCTTTAGGGATTATTCCAAAAGCTCCATTTAGAAAATCAATTTTTGAAAAAATAAAATCCCCTGCTTTACGATAAAAATAATTAGCTCCGCCAGTCAATGTGTCTGTTCTTTCATTCTTGACAATACCAAGCGTATGTAATTTGACTGTCAAGACTTTATCTTTATTAAAAAAGTCAATTTTTTCATTTTTGATATTTTTATCAAATAAACTACCCAACTCAACAACCTCCCAACCTTTACAATTCTTAAATTGCGGAAATCTCAGTTTCGGATACACTACTGCTTGCTTGCTTGCTTGCTTGCTTGCTTGCTTGCTTGCTTGCTTGCTTGCTTGCTTGCTTGCTTGCTTGCTTGCTTGCTTGCAGGTCATTGTGGCTTGGGAACAGCTGCTGCATCAAGCCTTTTTTATGCTGTTTTAAGGCGGCAAGTTTTTGTTCCTGCAATTCAATCAGTTCATCAAGTGAAGACAAGCAATCGGCGATTTTTTGTTGTTCTTCTGGGGAAGTTGGGATTGCTACAACATAGTTTTCCAATAAACTATTTTTTAAATTGTTAATATTTCCCCCACCGATTGAAAGAGATACAAATTTTTCATAGTCATCGGTTTTTAATAAATATTTTGGAAATGTAGAATAAGATCTAAAAATTGAACAAAATGCACCAACTGTTATACTCTCTAAATAATTACCTTTATATTCAGCATTCTTTCCTACTAAAGCCTTACTTCCATTAGACATACATATAACAACATCTCCTGTTTTTAGAAGCAAGTTGGTTTCACATTCCTTTCTTACATACACTAAATCTTTATTTAAAACCAATTGATTATTCTGTATATTACTTGAACGTAAGACTAGCAATCCCTCATTTGAGATATCAGATGCAGAGTAAGTTAATCCTCTGATAAAAATACCTAATGTACCTAATCTTTGCTTTTCCCACCCCGATGCCATCTGAAACTCAGGAAAACGCAATTTGGGCATAATTTTGTGGCTGTCTTCTTGTTTGTTCATTTGTCTATACTCTTTAATTGGTTAGAAAATATCCAAATAACGTGTCATTGCGTACATGCGACTACGTTTGTTACCCGTCATTTCCTGTAAGATGCCTGCTTTTTCAAATTCTTTGAGTAATGTATTTGCCGTAGAGGGTGATATGCCTAAACTTTGCTCTATACTTTGTGCCGTTTGCACAGGTTGGGTATAAAGCAACTTTAACAGATTATCCGCTGTTTCTGCCCGCTTGCCCATTGTCATTACTGCTGCCTGCATTTCTTGTTGCAATGCCAAAATTTGACGGAATGTCTGGCAGCCTTTTTTGGCTGTTTCTTCTACGCCGTTTAAAAAGAACAGCACCCAGTGTAATAAATCATTACGCAGACGTACTGCCATCAAAGCATCGTAATAACTGGCTCGGTTGCGTTCAAAAAAATCAGAAATATAGAAAGAAGGTTTTTCCAGTACGCTATGACTGATTAAATACAATGGAATCAGCAACCGCCCAACACGCCCATTACCATCTAAAAACGGGTGAATTGTTTCAAATTGATAATGGCTAATCGCAATACGGATAAGATGAGGAACAAAAATTTCATCGTTGTGCCAAAATAATTCCAAATCCCCCATCAATTCCGCAACATTGTCATAATGTGGTGGAATGAATGCCGCATCCATCAGGCTAGAACCGCCAATCCAGTTTTGACTGCTGCGAAATTCCCCCGGTAATTTTTCTCTGCCTCTTACACCACTCATTAGCGTATGGTGTGTTTCTTTCAGTAAGCGGTTGGATAAGGGAAGTCTTTTCAAGCTGTCTACGGCTTGGTTCATTGCTTTGATGTAGTTTTGCACCTCTCGCCAATCGTCTCTTTTTTCAGGCAAGATCTGTTCTTCTGGCATTAAAGCTTCATCAAGCTGGGTTTGTGTACCTTCAATTTTGCTTGATGTTTGTGCTTCTTTCGTAATATGCATCTGAATAAATAGATCTATATCCGGCACAATCAGAGAAAAGGCATTCAGCTCGCCCAGTGCTTTGGTTGCCCGCTCGAGCATCATGTTGATTTTGGGTTCTTCCCATATCCAAGAGGTGTTGATATGGGTTGGCTCAAAACTTTTGTATTGATAGCGGTTTTGCCATTGCCCAGCGATAAAGTTTTCTATTTTTTGTGTTGATGTCATCGTACTGCCTCAAAACTTTGAGTTTTTCCTAGAATAACACAAGCTCTTATTTTGAGAAAACGCTTTTTCTCAAAATAAGGAAGTTTGTTATTTTGAGAAAATCGCTTTTCTCAAAATAAGCATGTCCGTTATTTTGAGAAAAGTGTTATTCATAGGCTTTCAAGCCTGAAATTTCTTTGCCTTTTGCCATATTTTTAAGCAAAGGGACAAGATCTTCCATCAATGCCAGTTCTTTGACACGGCGGTCTTTCCAGCTTAACTCCAACGGTTCGAGCAGGTCAGTAAGTTTTTCGCCGTCAAAAATCATTCGGGTAAGAATTTCATCAATAAAAGCGGATAGGGCTTCGCCTGCAATGCCGTGTTTTTGTGAAAGAGCGGTTAGTTTTTCATTATTTTTTGCCTGCCTGAATGCCTGATAACCTGCTTTGACTTCTTTTTCACTCAAAGCTTCGCCTACTTTCAAGCTGTCAATATAGGCAATGATGTCATCTTTTTCTTCCATTAAATCGCTGCTGGCAGCAATCAGTTCAACCAGCTGATTACGGCTCATTTGCTGTTTTCTTGGCTTGCTACTGTTGTCGGCAATCAACTTCATAATGTAGTCATAATCAATTATCGTTGATGAAAACAGCACAAATTCAAAATCCAGTTGCTCCAATTCAGGTGCAAGCGGTGCTTTTTGCCCAGCCATTTGCGATTTGATTTGCTGTGCCATATCCAGATACACGCCTTTAAAGGCACGTTGAGTATCATTCGGCAAAATACTTTCAATGATTTGCTGCTGTTTTTCGCTTAAATCGGTGTATTGCCCAAGCTGAGTTTTATAGCGTTGTATGTCCTTGAATAAATTGATAAAACTAGCACGTGCCGTGTCGCCTTTTAAGTTGTAGGCTTCAGATGGCTCACACGCCAAGCTTTGTGAAGACATAAAATTTTGCAGTCGTGTCATTGCATTTTGTAGTTTGTCTATCACGATTTCAGCAGGGTCAACAATCCAGATTTCTTTGGCACGCTCTTGATCTTGCCCCGAAAAGCGTTTGATGGCTTCATCTACTTGTGCTTGCTGTCCACGAAAATCCAAAATATTGCCATAGGGTTTGGCTGAGTTCAAAACACGGTTGGTGCGAGAAAATGCCTGAATCAAACCGTGATATTTCAGGTTTTTATCTACATACAGCGTGTTCAGGTATTTACTGTCAAAGCCTGTCAGCAGCATATCTACCACAATAGTGATATCAATTTTGTCTTGGTGCGGATAATCTTTGTCGGGATACTGATGGTCTTTAATTCGTTTTTGAATATCCTGATAATACAAGTCAAATTCATTGATGCTGTGATTGGTGTGGTATTGCCAGTTGTAGTCATCAATAATGGCTTTTAATGCAGCTTTTTTGCCGTTCGGATCGCTTTGGTTGTCCTGCTCTTCCTGTGGTAGATCTGCCTGAATTTGGGCAATATCTTTATTGCCTTCGGCAGGCGGAGAAAAAACGCAAGCGATATTAAGCGGTATAAAATCAGGGTTGTCCGCCTGCCATTTTGCCTGCGTTTGTTTAAAGATACGCTGATATTCCACCGCATCATTGATGGAGGCAGTAGCAAAAAGGGCATTAAAACGGCGACTGTCTGTGGCAGCATCGTGTTTGCTTAAAATGGAATCCACAATTGCTTGCTTAGTTACAGGATGATTCACCGGCACACTCGAATTACCCTCTGCTTTGTAATAATCAATGTGGAATTTCAATACATTACCGTCATCAATGGCGTTGGTAATGGTGTAGGCGTGAAGCTGCTGTTGAAAAATATCTTCGGTGGTTTGATAAAAAGCATCAGTGCCATCAATGCGTTTATAGCTGGCGTTTTCTTCAAAAATCGGCGTTCCCGTAAATCCAAACAGTTGGGCATTAGGGAAAAAGTTTTTAATCGCCTGATGATTTTCACCAAACTGACTGCGGTGACACTCATCAAAAATAAATACCATACGTTTGTTTTTCAGGCTGCCTAATTGGGTTCGGTATGCCCCATTTTCTTTGAGTGCCAAGCCCAATTTCTGAATAGTGGTTACAATCACTTTATCGGCGTAATCATCAGACAACAAGCGGTTTACCAAAGTATGCGTATGGGTGTTTTCTTCTACGCAACCTTGCTGAAAGCGGTTAAATTCTTCCCGGGTTTGACGGTCAAGGTCTTTTCTATCCACCACAAACAGGCATTTGTCAATATCGGGATTATCTTTGAGCAAAGTAGAAGCTTTAAATGAAGTCAATGTTTTACCCGAACCTGTGGTATGCCAAATATAGCCGTTGCCACGATTTTCGCGAATACAGTCCACAATCGCTTTGACGGCATAAATCTGATACGGACGCATCACCAACAGTTTCTGTTCACTTGCCACCAAGACCATATAACGGCTGATCATTCTGCCCAAAGTACATTTTTCCAGAAATTTATCGGCAAAATCGCTCAAATGGTTGATTTTACGGTTGGCTTCATCTGCAAAACGGTACACAGGCAAAAAGCGTTCATCCGCAGCAAAAGCAAAATGTTTGTTTTGATTGTTGGCAAAATAGTAGGTACTGCTTTCATTGCTGACAATAAAAAGCTGCATAAAACACAGCAGGCTGTTGCCGTAGCCGTTGCCTGTATCGTTTTTGTATTCAATGATTTGCTCAATGGCTTTTTTCGGCGGGATTTGCAGGGTTTTGAGTTCAACCTGCACCACAGGAATGCCGTTAATCAGCAAAATCACATCATAACGGTGATGACTGTTCCCGGTATTGATACGCAGTTGGCTGATGACTTCGTAATCGTTTTTGCACCAGTCTTTGATATTGACCAGCGTGTAATTGAGCGGTGTCTCATCTTCACGAATAAAAGTATTGGTTTGACGCAGAATTTTGGCGGCAGCAAAAACATCAGGGGTGATGATTTCCAGCTTCAAGCGTTCAAATTCGCTGTCGGTCAAACGCACGCGGTTGAGCTTTTCAAATTTCTCGCGGAAATTTTGTTCCAATGTTTGTTTATCTTTAATATCGGGGCGGTGCGTATATTTTAAGTCAATCAGTTTTTGGATAAATTTTTGCTCAATCGCAGATTCGGTATAGTTCATGATACATGCTGTAAGGTTAAAAAAACTTGAGTAATCTTAACATGAAGCTAAAGGTTAATAGAAGCAGCAATAACCAAGGCCGTCTGAAAGCATTCCTTTTCAGACGGCTTGAGACCTTTGCAAAAACCCCAAAACTCCCCTAAATTCCCCCTAAAGAATTCAGAGGAGTTTTTTTTATGAGCAGCTTCTTCCACCAACAAGCCCGAATCATGACGGGTAAACATACCGACAGCTGCCCGTTGCTCAAAATTAACCGGCTGCCCGATTGGCAGCCCGTCGGACAACTGCCCAACCGGCAAAAGACCCGTTACATCCGCGGCCACCGC
>NZ_JBHSPY010000013.1:0-67369 GCF_042658245.1 Neisseria weixii | reverse complement strand
CCCGATGAATTGGCGGATTTTGCGGTAAAACAGCATGGCTGAATTGGGCTGAATACCTGAAAATATCCGCAGCAGAACGGGCACTCACTTCCGGTACAGAAAATTCAAGGAGCTTTTTCTGTATGGATTTTCTTGGTTTGCAATGGGTTATCTTCATTTTAGCAGCTTATCATGACTGCTAATCTACTTCAGCCCCATAAAATTTTTATTTTAGGAGAGTGGCTTAGGCGATTTTTTGAGTTTCAGGCCGCCATTAGCTTAAATGGATAATTGAGCAAATAATGTGCGCCCGCCCAGCAAAGCTGTGGCTGCCTGAAACCATAGCCATTACGGACTATTTTTTCATGCTTGAAAATATTTCAAGATTATCTGCGCCCAAGAAATGAAATGATGTACCGCAACAATATCATTACCGAACACCGCCCATTGGTGGGCGAAAAATAAAGATAATGGGCAATGCCAATGCCGTATCCAAACTCTTGGTAACGCGGTCGCAAGTGCTGTATGCACGAATATAATTTATATTGCCATGTTTAATTTTTTGTTTTTCAATCGCATAACGTTTTTTCAATTCTTCTCTTTCAGGCAGCTTGATGGCTTGTAGTTCGACATCGCCCCCAATATATAAAAGCGGTCTTGCCTGATTGATTTTGTATTTTTCCTGCATGATGCGTTGTTCTGCTGGGCTGTAATGTGATAATTCTATTTTATTGCTCATCAGTCCAATGGTATTCGGAGCGTATGTATGGCGAAAATCGTTGGCAACGATTTGAAGAGGCTGCCCTGTTTTTGCACCATCGGCGATGATTTTTTGCCCCAGTGGCGAAGCCAGAAAATTTTCCATGTCTTGAATAGTGTCTTGTGATGATGTAACGCGATAATCGTTTTTATCGGTTATCAAATACAGCTCATTATGATGAAAAAAGTAGGCACGCAATGGTAATACTTGCTGGGCTCTGCTACCGCACAGTTGCTGTGCGCAAGCATTGAGTAACAGCAAGGCCAATACGATGGTAAACAGATTTGAATATCGCATGATGAATTCCGATAATGGGTTTTCAGGCAGCCTGAATATCTGCTTTTTAGGCTGCCTGAATATTTTAACTTACTTTTGCCAGCTGTCTTTGAGCCCAACCGTGCGATTAAATACAGGTGTTTCGCCAGTTTTATGCTCAAAACGGTCGGTAACGAAATAGCCTATGCGCTCAAATTGCCAACGGCTTTCAGGTGGCAAATCATTGACTATATTTTCCGCAAATGCGGTGATTTCTTGTGCTGAATTGGGGTTCAAGAAGTCGGTAAATGGCAAATATTCGCCATCGTCGCCACGCACCGCATCAGGGCGTTCTACGGTAAACAAGCGGTCATATAAGCGCACTTTGATTTCGGCAGCATGTTCTGCAGACACCCAGTGAATCACGCCTTTTACCTTGCGGCCTTCGGGATTTTTGCCTAGCGTGTCGTGGTCAATACTGCATTTTAATTCAATGACTTGTCCGTTTTCATCTTTAACCAAATCATCACATTTGATGACATAGCCATGACGCAAACGCACTTCGCCGCCCAGAGTTAAGCGTTTCCAGCCTTTGGGCGGTTCTTCCGCAAAATCATCATGTTCAATATAAATGGTTTGGGAAACAGGGACTTCACGCTCGCCGAAACTTTCTACATTGGGGTGGAAAGCGGCACGGCGACTTTGTGTTTTGCCATTTTCAAAATTGGTTAATGTAACTTTTAATGGGTTTAAAACTGCCATGAGACGTGGCGCAGAGTTTTCCAATTCTTCTCGAATCGCGCCTTCCAATACGCTCATATCTACCACGTTTTCCGATTTGGAAATGCCCACGCGTTTAGCGAATAGGCGCAAGCCTTCGGGTGTATAACCGCGACGGCGCATACCTGAAATAGTTGGCATATGTGGGTCGTTCCAGCCTGTAACGTGTCCTTCTGTAACCAGTTGATTTAGTTTTCGTTTTGATGTGATGGAATACAAAAGTTCCAAACGCGAAAATTCATATTGGCGCGGGTGTGATGGCGTGGGAATATTGTCTAGCACCCAATCATACAAGGGGCGGTGCGCTTCAAATTCCAGCGTACACAGCGAATGGGTAATACCTTCAATCGCATCGGAAATGGCGTGGGTGTAATCATACATCGGGTAGATGCACCATTTGTCGCCGGTGTTGTGGTGGTGGGCGCGGCGGATGCGGTAAATCACGGGATCGCGCAGGTTGACGTTACCTGCGGCCATGTCGATTTTCAGGCGCAGGGTTTTGCTGCCGTCGGGGAAGGCGCCGTCGCGCATTCTGTAGAACAAATCGAGGTTTTCTTCGACACTGCGGTCGCGGTAGGGGCTGTTTTTGCCCGGCTCGGTGAGCGTGCCGCGGTATTCGCGCATTTCTTCAGCGGTGAGGTCGTCGACATAGGCTTTGCCGTCTTTAATCAGGCCGACGGCGTAATCGAAGAGCTGGTCAAAATAATTAGACGCATAACGCGGCTCGCCCGACCATTCGAAGCCCAACCAGCGCACGTCTTCTTTAATCGAATTGACGTATTCGTCGCTCTCTTTTTCGGGGTTGGTGTCGTCAAAACGCAGGTTGCACAAGCCGTCGTAAACGTAGGCCAGCCCGAAATTCAGGCAGATGGATTTGGCGTGGCCGATGTGCAGGTAGCCGTTGGGCTCGGGCGGAAAACGGGTTTGGATGGCGCTGTGTTTGCCACTTTGTAAGTCGTCTTCGATGATGGTGCGGATGAAATGGTTGTCCGCAAATTGTTCTTTATTCAGCATAAAATCGTCTTTATGAAAGATAAGGATTCAGACGGCCTATTTGATTTTATGGTCGTTTAAAATAAAGAATAATACAGCGTTGCCGGCTCCCTTATGTACTGGATGTACACGGCGGTCGCTGCCGTCTTGTCTATTTTTATTTTAAACGGCGATAACAGGCCGTCTGAAAGAAATTTTGAAAATTGAATTGTACCTGAGATGGCGGATTTGATAAATCGTTTAGGCGCAAGGTTGAGTCGCTGCCAAGCAGGCATAACGCGCATTCATTTCGTCTGTCCACACTGCCAGTTCGGTCAAACCTGCCATTGTGTCGGCTTGGGTCAAGGCGCTGCGGAAACGGAGAAAGTCAATCACACACACGGCATTGATTGTGCCGATATTCAATTCTGTATCAAACGGTTTGATGGCATCGGCCAATACCGGCAACGTGCGCGTGTTGCGGCGGATAATCTGCTCATGGCGCGACTGCCACCATTCTGCTTCGGGGTGCAACAGTTTTTCACCCACCATATCAACGGTGTTGTCCAGCATACCTGCAGCCAAATCGTGCAGATTCAATACCACCCAACGCTTGTCGTCTTGCGGATATAAACTGTGGCTGCTGCCTTGTGCGTCCAGGTATCCGGCAATGACATTGCTGCTGTAAAGCCATGTACCTTCATCGGTTTGCAACACCGGAATGCGTCCGAGCGGTGTATCGCGGTTGTGTTCGGCTTGTTCGGAAAACGCCGTAGCGCTAATAAGACGGGCTTCAATCTGTGTGCCCAAGGCATGATGAACTGTCACGGCACGCACTTTGCGCACATACGGGCTGGTATTCGAATACCACAATTTCATGCTCTGTTCCTAATATTAGCGCGTAGGCGGCGTGAACCATTCCACACCGGCGCTGTCGAGAATTTTGCGCATATTGTCGGCCGGTGCGCGGTCGGTAAACACTTTATCGAATTCGGTAATGTTGCCTAGGCGCACCAAAGCATTGCTGTTGAACTTGGTGTGATCCACACCCAAAAACTTCACGCGTGCATTGTTCATCATCGCCTGCATCACGCTGACTTCTTTGTAGTCGTAATCCAAAAGCGAGCCGTCTTCTTCCACGCCGTGCGTGCTCATCACCGCATAATCGACTTTGAATTGATTGATGAAATCCACAGTAGCCACACCGGTCACGCCGCCATCGATAGGACGCACCACGCCGGACGTGATGATCACGATGTAGTCGCTTCGGGAAGAGGCCATCGAAGCAACATAAATATTGTTGGTGATGATGCGTAAATTGCGGCGCTGCTTAATCAATGCGGCAGCCACGGCCTCCATGGTGGTGCCGATACTGAGAAAAAGCGAGGCATTGTCGGGAATTTGGTCGGCAATCAGTTGCGCAATGGCATTTTTCTCTTCCTGATGGCTGTTGCGCTTGCCTTGCTGCAATTCGCTTTCCAACACGTCGCCCAAAGTCGCTCCGCCGTGATAGCGGCGCAATACGTTTTCTTCGCTTAATAAATTAATATCGCGGCGGATGGTTTGCGGGGTTACGTCCAACTCTTTGGCCAATTGGTCGATCGACATGTAATGCTGCGCACGCACCAATTCGATGATTTTTTCGTGTCTTTGGATTCGTGGTTTCATGGTGTTTTCTTTTGTGTGGGCTGCCGTATTGTTCTTATGCAGAATATTTTTAGGATTTTGCCAAATTTTGTTAACGGCTTCAACCGAATGAGGAAAAAACCACCATTAAAAACGGCGCCGCCACATTGACGATAAAGCCGAAACTAATCGCCAGCGGCACAGCGGCCAAACCACCCGAGCTTTGGATAACCGGCAAAGTAAAATCCAAGCTGGTCGCCCCGCCCACGCCCACCGCCGCGCTCGGATGGCGGCGCATCAACATCGGAATAAACACCAGCGCAAAAAATTCCCGCCCCAAATCGTTCAAGAGCATAATACTGCCCCACACCGCGCCGTAAGCTTCGGTCATCACCAGACCCGACAAAGAATACCAGCCGAAGCCCGAAGCCAGAGCCAAGCCTTTCAGCCACGAGACATCTTCATTCAACGCAGCAAACACCAAACCGCCGGCCAGCGACGATGCCATCATGATCGTGGCCGTCTGAACGCCGCGCTTGTTAACCAATACTTGGCGCAAACTCACGCCGCTGCCGTTGAGCTGGATACCGATCAGCAACACCAGCGCCATCAGGCAATACATACCCAAGTTTTCAGACGGCAGCCACACGTCGGCCATCAATTTGCCGAATACAAAGCCCAAAGCCACGCAGCCGAGCTGTTTGGCGCTACCCGATAAACTCACATTGGCTTTTTGGCCGGAACCTTTGGCCTGCCAAGGAAAGCGGCGGTCAAACCACATCAAGGCCAGCAAATTCATACCGATGGTGCAGGCAAACAACAATAAGGTCGTCAGCACGATGGTATGGAGTTGCGAACCCAAATTTTCTACGCGCGAGAGCGACACGCCGATTAAAAGCAGCACGGCATACACCAGCACCACCAGCATTTTATCCACCAATGCCAAATAAGGCTTGGGCAGGCGGATAAAAAATCCGAGAAACATCGGCGCCAACACCGACACTAAGGTCATCAAACTTTCCATTTGTTTTCCACATCAAAGGCCGTCTGAAAACCTTTCAGACGGCCTCTTCTTGAGATTAATTAATGCAATTCGTTTTGCGCTTCGTATTTGCTTTTCAAACGCTCGATACAGCCGCCCAAGTGACGGCGCAATAACTTCAGTACCCGTGTGCGTTTACCGGCGGCGAGCAAATCCAAAATTTCGCGGTGTTCGTTATAAGTATGGCCGCTGGTGCGGTGGCCGTGGCCGTGGCTGCGTTCGCCGAATACCGCAACAATCAGCGATGAACGGGCGCACAAGGTATTCATGATTTCAAACAACACGTCATTATCCAACAGACGCACCAATTCAACGTGGAAGGCATTGGCCAGGCGGTTCCAACCCACGCTGTCGCCGTTTACCGATGCTTCTGCCTCGCGTTCAATCATGTCATACAAAGGCTGCAGGCGTATTTCCAAATCCGGTAATTCAAGCAATAAATTGAAAATCATGGTTTCCAATTCGATGCGCGACTTGTATACATCTTGAATTTCTTTCAAATCCGGCACATGCACGAATGCACCGCGGTTGGGCTGCAAATCGACAATTTTATCGTGTGCCAGTAGCGATAAAGCGCTGCGCACAGTATTGCGCGAACACACCATCTGGCGGCACAAATCAGATTCGGTCAGCTTTTTGCCCGGCAGTAAAACGTGGTCGGTAATGGCATCCAAAATAGAGGCATAAACCCGGAAAAGCTCGGAATCATGTCGCTCTTCCAAAATTAATGAAGATGTCGCCGGTGCAGTATTGGTTGCGGTATGATTTGATTTATTTTGGTTATTCATTTGATTTCCCTAGCAATTTCATTTGCACAAACGGGTTGTTTACAATATTAATAAAATTTGTTGACAATTCAGAACATAACTTGCACAATAACTCTAAAGAAAAGCCAAGTATTACAAGGCGGTTAAATAGAGAAAAGGTTCAAATGGGCAGATATATTCAAGATACAGCTTGAATATATCTGCTTTTTTGATAGTCGGTTTACAGGATATTGCGCAATACAGGTTCCATTTACCCATCATGCTGTTCAGACGGCCTTTCGCGCCATCTCTCCATGTCTGCGTTAACAGGCTATTTTACCTGAAAACCTCCCGATTCATTCACTATATTCATTCATTATAAATTAGGCCGTCTGAAAAATTACACTAAGACCTTTGCAAAACCTTGAATTTGAATACAATTCGATGTTATCGCAGCGCAGAAAGCGAAGACATATTATGAAGACAAACAAGCTTTCCGGCAGCACATAACGATGAAATATACCAAAGATGGGAAGCTTGCAAAGTTTTCAGGCTTCGGCCACTTCAAAACTATGCGTGACCTTAGCCGCCTTGCCCAGCATAATCGAGGCAGAGCAGTATTTTTCCGCAGATAATTCCACCGCTTTGGCAATCGCGCTTTCTCTCAAATCATGACCGATGACTTTGAAATGAATATGGATTTCGGTAAACACGCGCGGCGCTTCATCGGCGCGCTTGGCTGTTACCGTGGCTTGGCAATCGATTACTTTCTGACGTTGCTTTTCGGCAATCATCACCACATCAATGCTGGAACAACCGGCCACACCCAGCAACAACATTTCCATCGGGCTGGCACCGCGTTTTACCGCACCTTCCGCCGCCGCACCCTCCATTACCACGCTGTGCCCGCCTTCAGCGGTGCCGACAAAGCACATTCCGTCCAACCATTTTGATGTAACCTGCATATTCTCTACTTTCTTAAGTAAGCGCCGCGCGAAGTTCCGACACGGCTTTGATGTCGCGTATTGTAAACAATTTCATGCCAAATTACCAATGCTGCGGATGGCGTAATGATTTTCGGTACGCAAAAAGATGCTGCGTTTAAAACAACATAAGGCAATATTCTCGCTATGCGTTTTTAGGTCAACGCATTTTATTATCAGAGACATAAAGCTGCTGATGATAACGCATACTCAAGGCCGTCTGAAAAGCTGATTTTCAGACGGCCTCTCGCTTGCAGCCGTCAAGCTTTGTAAGCCCAGTGATTGACCGGGCCGTGTCCCGCACCGATATTCAGCGGCTGGCTGATGGCGGCGGTGATGTAGTCTTTCGCGGTTTGCACGGCTTGCTCTACCGCAAAGCCTTTGGCCAATTCCGCGGTAATGCAGGCAGAGAAAGTGCAGCCCGTTCCGTGGGTATGCGGCGTCGGGAAGCGCAGGCTTTCCATCTCAACCACACCGTCAGGCGTAAACAGCCAATCGGTGCAGGCTTCGCTTTGGCTGTTGTTCAGATGACCGCCTTTAATCACCACATGTTTCACGCCCGCTTCTTGCAGCAGTCGTGCGGCACGTTCGGCATCTTGGCGGTTGTCGATTTTCACGCCGGTTAAGGCTTCGGCTTCAGGCAGATTGGGCGTGAGCACATCGGTACGCGGCAACAAATGCTTTTTCATTGCGCCCACCGCCGAACTGTGCAGCAGTGAAGCACCGCCTTTGGCAATCATCACCGGATCGAGCACCATTTGGCCAAATCGTCGGTTTTGCAGATTATCCGCCACGCATTCGATGATTTCCGCCGTGCCGAGCATACCGAGCTTGAATGCACGGATATCGAAATCATCGGCCACCGCTTGGATTTGCGCGGTGATGATGTCGGTCGGCACGAAATACACGCCGTGCACACCCAAGGTATTTTGCGCCGTTACCGCCGTCAGCACGCTGGTGCCGAACACGCCGCGCATTTGAAAGGTTTTCAAATCTGCCTGAATACCCGCACCGCCGCCCGAATCGGAACCGGCAATGGTTAAGCTTTGTACGAATGTTTCTGCCATTTTGTTCTCCTTGAATCGTTCAGACGGCCTGTAATCATCAATATAAACCATGCCGTCTGAAAAATTGTTTCAAAACATTGCTGCGTGTTTGTCTGTTCAGACGGCCTCGACACGCGCTTTGGCGGTCAAATCTTGTGCCGAAATCATGGCCAAGCTGTCGATCAGTTTCACGCCGAATGTGCCGCTTTGGCGTTCGTCCAAGCCCTGCGCGGCGGTTTCACCGGCAACGGCGTAAAAGGTGCAAGCCGCCGTGACCGCAGCCAAATCATCGCCTTGCTCCGATGCCAAAAATGCGGCAATCACGGCACCCAGCAAGCAGCCTGACGCGGTGATTTTCGGAAACAGCGGCGTGTTGTTTTTCACGGTAAACGTCGATTGGCCGTCTGAAACATAATCCGTCTCACCGCTTACCGCCACGACGCATTGATATTTCTGCGCCACCGACGCCGCAATCTGCGCCGCGTTGGCCGCGCCCTGCCCCGCATCCACACCTTTACCCTGCCATGCTTCGCCGGCGATAAAACCGATTTCCGCCGCATTGCCGCGTATCGCCGCAAACTTGATTTCTTCGAGTAACCGCGCCACAGTTTCACGGCGCAACGGTGTGGCCGCCACGCCTACAGGGTCGAGCACCACCGGAATACCGCGTGCATTCGCTGCTTTTCCGGCGGCAAACATCGCGGCGATGGTGGATTGTTCCAATGTGCCGATGTTGATCAGCAAAGCCTCGCAAACCGCCGCCATATCCGCCATTTCGTCAGGCTCATTGCCCATAATCGGCGAAGCCCCCGCCGCCAGCAAACCGTTGGCAGTAAAATGCGCCGCCACGGTATTGGTGATGCTGTGCACCAAAGGATTGCGCACGCGCATGTGTTCTAAACAGGCAAAATCCATGATGGTTTCCTTAACAAGAGTTCAGACGGCTTGCACTTCGTTCTATGGCCTATAGAGAGCCTTCCCATACGAAAAAAAGCACAACCCACCGATGCGCGGGTTGTGCCTTCATAGCAATCAATGCTTGTGATGAGTTTCCTACGCCAGTACAAACTGTATCAGGTTCACGGGTATGTTCTCAGCAGCTTTACAACCGCACCCCGACTCTAATCAATAAAATGCTCGACTATATTAGCTTAGATTATTGTGCCATGGCAATGTTTGGTGTACAGCGGATCAGTACGATTATTTTCAACATAAACTTCACTCACTTAATCAGCCTTTATCGATTTTTTGTTAAGCAAACACTTATTATGTTATCAAACGTTAAAATTTATATTGATATAAAAATAAAAATGATATACATTTTTATAAAATAAATGATTTTAATTTTTATTTATTGCTGATTATTTTTAATTAATTTAATTTATGTAATAGCGCATCTCCTATGAAAACACCACATATCCTTCCTTTGGCTGCAATAATCGGGTTGTTGTTCAGCCATCCAACTAGAGCATTCGAAATCAATTCAGACGAATACCCAGACAGAACCCAAGCTGCGCATCCATTGCAATTGCAGCAAGTTAACGTACGCGGCAAGCGCATGACACCGCCTTCCGTTGAGCGTAAGCAACTCGAACAGATTCAAACCGAGATGATTCGCGACAACAAAGACTTGGTGCGCTATACACCAGATGTAGGTTTAAGTGACAGTGGCCGCCATCAGAAAGGCTTTGCCATGCGCGGTGTAGAAGGCAACCGTGTCGGCATAAGCATTGACGGCGTTAATTTACCTGATTCCGAAGAAAATTCGCTGTATGCCCGCTACGGCAATTTCAACAGCTCACGTTTGGCAATTGACCCTGAATTGGTACGCCAAATCGATATTGCCAAAGGCGCGGATTCATTCAACACCGGCAGTGGGACACTCGGCGGCAGCGTGAATTATAAAACGTTGGACGCTCGTGACATTTTGGATTCAGAACAGAAATTCGGCGGCATTTTAAAAAGTGGTTACAGCAGCCGTAATATTGAATGGGCCAATACCGGAGGCGTAGCGTGGGATACCGGCCGTTTTGATGGTGTTTTACTCTATTCTCAACGCCGCGGCCACGAAACCGAAAGCCACGGCAGACGTGGTCATGCAGCTGTCAAAGAAGGTGAAGGCGAAAATATCCGCGGTTCCGCACGCGGTATTCCTGATGCAGCCAAACACAAATACCACAGTTTCTTGGCCAAAGCAGGCGTGCAGCTCAACGAGAACCACCGCATCGGTGCATCTATCAACGGCCAACAGGGCAACAACTACACCATCGAAGATTCTTACAACCTGATAGGATCCAACTGGCGGCATGCCGATGACCGGCATAAACGTCGCAACTTCAATGCCTATTATGAATACACACCAGATTCCGATGTATTGGGTTTGCTGCGCATGGATGCCGATTACCAGAAAACCCATGTTGGTGCAATCAACTATAAAGGTACTTACCTACAAGATTGGTCATCCGACGAATGGCCGAAACCTTATTTATGGGATCAGCCCGATTTAGACAATGTATACCGTCGCGACATGATGACACGTCTCAAGCGCTTAAGTGTTCGCTTCGACAGCCAGCCGCTGCAATGGGGTGGTGAGCATACTTTGTCTTTACGCAGCTTTATCGGTGAGCGCGCATTCGAAAATCTCAATCAAGATGATATTTACTGGAAAGGTGAAAAATACCGCAGCACCAACACCATCCAGTATCCGGTCAAAACCCGTAATTACGGCTTTTCGTTGTCCGACCACACCCGCTGGAACGATACCCTCACCAGCAACATCGGAGTGCGTTACGATCATACCAAAATGACGCCGCAAGATTTGAATGCCGAGTGCAACAACTGCGCGGAAAAACCCGATGCCAACAGCTTCTCGGGCTGGTCGGGGTTTGCCGGTTTAGGCTGGCAATTTGCCGACGGCTGGCGTGCAGGCTATAACGTTTCGGCCGGCTACCGCGTACCGACAGCTTCGGAAATGTATTTCACATTCAACAACGGGGCAGCGACTTGGGTTGCCAATCCTTCATTAAAGGCTGAGCGCAGCGTCACACACAATCTTTCCCTGCAAGGGCAAGGTGCGGCCGGGCATTTGGATTTGAATCTCTACCAAAGCAACTACCGCCATTTCTTGTCGGAAGAGCAGTATTTGGAAACAGTCGTTGACCCTACTTGTGATTGGTATTCACAATATTGGTCAGGATGTAGTCCGCATCGCAGCCAGCTCTATTGGCACATGACCAACATCGATAAAGCCCGTATCCGCGGCATCGAGTTTTCAGGCCGTCTGAATGCCGACAAAGTCTGGCCTGCGGTTCCGGCGGGATGGAAACTCTTCGGTGCATTGGGTTACGCCAAGAGCAAACTCTCTGGCGACAACAGCCTGCTTTCCACACAACCGCTGAAAATCATCACCGGTATCGACTACGAAAGCCCGAGCGACAAATGGGCGGTAATGTCGAGACTGACCTATCTGGGTGGGAAAAAAGCGAATGATGCCCAATATACCGTTTACGAAGGCTCTAACAACAAAGGCTTTACCAAAACCGTCGAAGCCTATCCGTGGCTAAATAAATCTGCCTACGTATTCGACCTGTTCGGCTACTACAAGCCGACCAAAAACCTGACCCTGCGCGGTGGTGTATATAACCTGTTCAATCGTCAATATCACACTTGGGATTCATTACGCGGCATTTACAGCTACAGCACCACCAATGCCGTTGATAGAGACAACAAAGGCCTGCAGCGTTACTACGCACCCGGCCGTAATTACGCTTTTTCACTCGAATACAAATTTTAACTCATTCAGACGGCCTATCCTATGATTCACAGGCCATCTGAAAATACTCATTCTTTTGACTCACTTCAATTAATAAAGGACAGCCCATGCAAGCTACAGATGAAAACCATACTGAATCTACTTTTGCCAAGCGCTTAAAAGAACAAACTACCACCATTCATGATACAGTTGATAACCTGGTGATGTCGGTAGCTCCGTTTGACGGCCGCGAAAACTATGTTAAATTTCTCAAATTACAATCGGTTTTTCACAAAGCGGTCGACCACATCTACCAAGATCCCGAGCTCAACCAAGCCATTCCCCAATTATCTTATATGGCACGCCACAATGCAGTGGTACAGGATTTGCAAGATTTGGGTGAACTGCCTTATACCTATGAGAAAGCCCTGCCACAGGAAATCGGTAATAAAGCCATCGGCTGGCTCTACTGCGCCGAAGGCTCTAACTTAGGTGCAGCCTTTCTGTTTAAACACGCGCAAAAACTGGATTACAACGGCGAACATGGCGCACGCCATCTGGCACCACACCCCGATGGCCGCGGCAAACACTGGCGCGAATTTGTCGAGCATTTAAACGCGCTGTCTTTGTCACCAGAAGCAGAAGCAGAAGCCATTCAAGGTGCCAAAGAAGCATTTGAGTTTTATAAAACCGTTTTGCGCAAAACCTTTGGCTTACCCGAGGGCGCAGAAGCACCGGCAGGTTTCCAACCACACCGTCATTAATCAAATTATTGAAGTATCAGGCCGTCTGAATATTCAGACGGCCTGATACTTTTTGAGCAGCCTCTCAAAGATGCCAACATTGACAAGCCCGATGTGAAAGTGTAGTTTTGAGCCATTCACCCTTGAGGCCGTCTGAAACTTTTCAAAGGATTATTCCATGCAACTGAACGACCCGCGCTTATTGAAAAATCTTTGTTACATCAACGGCCAATGGTTGCCGGCCAAAAGCGGCCAAAGCATCCGTGTCATCAATCCGGCCAATGGCGAAACCGTCGGCGAAGTACCGGACATGGGCGGGCAAGAAGCACGCGAAGCAGTGGATGCCGCCTATGCCGCGCTGCCCGAATGGTCGGCGCAAACCGCACAAGAGCGCAGTCGCATTTTGCGCCGCTGGTTTGATTTGATGATGGAATACCAAAACGATTTGGCCATGATTCTGACCATGGAACAAGGCAAACCTTTGGCCGAAGCGAAAGGCGAAATCGCTTACGGCGCGTCGTATATCGAGTGGTTTGCCGAAGAAGCGAAACGCATTTACGGCGACACCATTCCGGCGGTATCCGCCGACCAACGCGTGCAGGTGATCCGCCAGCCGGTCGGTGTATGCGCCGCGATTACGCCGTGGAACTTCCCCAATGCCATGATTACGCGCAAAGTCGCACCGGCACTGGCTGCCGGCTGCACGTTTGTGATCCGCCCTGCTTCCAAAACACCTCTTTCCGCGCTGGCTATTATCGAATTGGCCGAACGCGCGGGCATTCTGAAAGGCGTGTTGAACATCGTCACCGGCTCGTCGCGCGACATCGGCGGCGTATTGACACAAGATACGCGTGTGCGCAAATTCAGCTTTACCGGCTCGACCGAAACCGGCCGCAAACTGATGGCACAATGTGCCGGCAGCGTGAAAAAAATCTCATTGGAATTGGGCGGCAATGCGCCGTTCATCGTATTGGACGATGCCGACATCGACGAAGCAGTCAAAGGCGCGGTAGCGAGCAAATTCCGCAATGCCGGACAAACCTGCGTCTGCGCCAACCGCTTTTATGTACAAGATAGCGTGTATGACGAATTTATCGGAAAATTCACCGGTGCCGTGCAAAAACTCAAAGTCGGCAACGGCTGGGAAGACGGCACCGACATCGGCCCGTTGATTGACGAAGAAGCAGTGAAAAAGGTTAAGGAATTCATCGATGACGCGCAGCAAAAAGGCGGCAAATTATTGTGCGGCGGCGGTTCAGACGGCCTGTTTATGCAGCCTGCGGTGTTACGCGATGCCACGCAGGACATGAAGTTCGCCAAAGAAGAAATCTTCGGCCCGCTCGCGCCGGTATTCCGTTTCAGCCGCGACGAAGAAGCGGTAAAATTCGCCAACGACACCGAATTCGGCTTGGCCGCCTATCTCTACAGCCGCGATATCGGCCGCATCGCCCGCACCCAAGAAGCTTTGGAATACGGCATGGTCGCGGTCAATACCGGCGGTTTATCCAACGTGGCCGCGCCGTTTGGCGGCATCAAGCAATCGGGCATCGGCCGTGAAGGCTCGAAATACGGCATGGACGATTATTTGGAAATGAAATACATCGTCACCGCCGGCGTGGGCCGTGAAGCCTGGCAGGCTAAAATAAGGCCGTCTGAAAACATGATTTTCAGACGGCCCCTATCTATCCAAACATTGAATCTTTAAGCATTTTTTTGTACAATTGCGCATCTTTTTGTTATCCGGCAGGCCGTCTGAACCACGGCCTGAAATTTTTAGAAAAATCATTATGCCGAATATCCCCGAACAAGTGCGCCGCCGCCGCACTTTTGCCATCATTTCCCACCCCGATGCAGGTAAAACCACGCTGACCGAAAAACTGTTGTTGTTCTCAGGTGCAATTCAAAGCGCCGGTACGGTGAAGGGTAAGAAAACCGGCAAATTCGCCACGTCCGACTGGATGGACATCGAAAAGCAACGCGGCATTTCCGTAGCTTCGTCGGTGATGCAGTTCGACTTCAACGACCACACCGTCAACCTGCTTGACACCCCCGGCCACCAAGACTTCTCGGAAGACACCTACCGCGTATTGACCGCGGTTGACAGCGCCTTGATGGTGATTGATGCCGCCAAAGGTGTGGAAGCGCAAACGATTAAGCTTTTAAACGTCTGCCGCCTGCGCAACACGCCGATTGTCACGTTTATGAACAAATACGACCGTGAAGTGCGCGATTCGCTGGAATTGCTCGACGAAGTGGAAAACATTTTAAAAATCCGCTGCGCGCCCGTGACTTGGCCGATCGGCATGGGCAAAAATTTCAAAGGCGTGTATCACATTCTGAATGACGAAGTGTATCTGTTTGAAGCCGGCGGCGAGCGTTTACCGCACGAATTTGACGTAATTAAAGGCATCGACAACCCGGAATTGGAAAAACGTTTTCCTTTGGAAATCCAACAGTTGCGCGACGAAATCGAATTGGTGCAGGCCGCGTCTAACGAGTTTGATTTGGAAGAATTTTTGGCGGGCGAACTCACGCCGGTATTCTTCGGCTCAGCGATTAACAATTTCGGCATCCAAGAAATCTTAAATTCCTTAATCGATTGGGCACCCGCACCGCAAGGCCGCGATGCCACCGTGCGCGTGGTTGAGCCGACCGAAGAAAAATTCTCCGGTTTCGTGTTCAAAATCCAAGCCAATATGGATCCGAAACACCGCGACCGCATTGCTTTTCTGCGCGTTTGTTCCGGAAAATTCGAGCGCGGCATGAAAATGAAACACCTGCGAATCAACCGCGACATCGCCGCCTCCAGCGTAGTGACGTTTATGTCGCATGACCGCGAGCTGGTGGAAGAAGCCTATGCGGGCGACATCATCGGTATTCCCAACCACGGCAATATCCAAATCGGCGACAGCTTTTCCGAAGGCGAGCAACTGGCGTTTACCGGCATTCCGTTTTTCGCGCCGGAACTGTTCCGCAGCGTTCGCATTAAAAACCCGCTGAAAATCAAGCAACTGCAAAAAGGTTTACAGCAGCTTGGCGAAGAAGGCGCGGTGCAGGTATTCAAACCGCAATCGGGCGCAGATTTGATTTTGGGCGCAGTCGGCGTATTGCAATTTGAAGTCGTGACCTCGCGTTTGGCGGCCGAATACGGCGTAGAAGCCGTGTTCGACAACGCTTCAATCTGGTCGGCGCGCTGGGTATCATGCGACGACAAGAAAAAACTGGCCGAATTTGAAAAAGCCAACGCAGGTAACTTGGCCATTGATGCCGGCGGCAACCTCGCCTACCTCGCGCCCAACCGTGTGAACCTTGGCTTGACCCAAGAGCGCTGGCCGGACATTGTGTTCCACGAAACACGCGAACATGCGGTGAATTTGAACGCTTGATTAGATGAATATAAGCAAGACCGAGACCTTTGCAAAATCTTCATCTTTGGCACATTTCTTCGTTATGCGCTGCTCGAAAGCTTGCCTATCTAGATGATATGTTTGCGCTTTCTGCACCGCTCTAACTTCGAACTGTACTCAAATCTGAAGTTTTTCAAAGGTCTCAGGCCGTCTGAAACAACATGTTTCAGACGGCCTCTTTTATGCTTGTTTACACCCGCAAATCCCAAGCAAACTTACCGATGATCAACACCAGCAAACACATAAAACCGTAGCGCAGAAACTTGGTGCCGCCGCGTATCGCCAACCGTGCACCGATGATGCCGCCGCACAAATTCGCTACGGCCAACGGAACCGCCCATGCCTACACCACATGGCCATGCGGCACGAAAAAAGTTAAAGCGGCAAAATTGGTGGTGGTATTGATGACCTTGCCCGAAGCGTTGGCGGTAAGAAAATCATAGCCGTAAAAACGCACGAAAATAAACGCCAGCAGGCTGCCTGTGCCCGGCCCGAAAATGCCGTCGTAAAAGCCGATTAATGCGCCGAAAAACAAGCCCCACAAGGTTTCTTTTCGCGTGAGTTTGGCGGTACGCTGGATTTGGCCTAAGTCTTTCTTTAAAAAAGTATAAGACACATCACAATCATGATGACCAGCATAATCGGCTTCATGTATTGGGTCGGGAAAAACGCCACTGATTTGGCGCCCAGATACGAAGCGATAAACGCCAACACCGCCGCCGGCAGCAGCATTTTCCACGGCACGGGAATTTTGCGCACATATTGCCAGGTCGCGGTGACCGTACCGGAAAACGACGCCACTTTGCCCACGCCCAACACGGTCGGCACCGGCGTGCCCGGCAGGATATTAAACAGCCCGGGGATTTGCAGCAAACCGCCGCCGCCCACTGCCGCATCCATCAATCCGGCCAAAAAACCGATAATAATCAAAAAGTAAAACGTTGTTTCCATCAATAGGTAATCTGAATAAAATTTTTGAATATTTTAATGAAATCGGCTTTCTCCGTCTATACTGCATGCCGTCTGAAAACTTCAGACGGCCTCGGTTACCTATTGATTAAGAGATTGGATTTCCAGCAAAAATTCATTTAAAATACGCGCCTTTGATTATTTTATACTATCCAACATGACCGAACATACACACGAACCACACACCCCGCCATCGCACCAGCCCTACCGGCCTCAGCCACAACGCAACTTCTTGGGCAGCCTGATTTTCGCCAGCCGCTGGCTGCAACTGCCGATTTATTTGGGCTTGGCGGTGGTGCAAGCCATTTACGCCTATAAATTCCTGAAATTGCTGTGGCATTTGGTGGTCAACCTCAACCAAATGGACGACAACACCATCATGCTGACGATTCTCAACCTGATCGACGTGGTGATGATTGCCAATCTGTTGGTAATGGTGTTAATTGGCGGCTACGAAACCTTTGTTTCACGCCTGCGCGTTGACGATCACCCCGACCAGCCCGAATGGCTCAGCCATGTGAACGCTTCGGTATTGAAAGTGAAGCTGTCGATGTCGATTATCAGCATTTCATCGATTCATTTGCTGCAAACCTTCATCAATGCCGCCAACCTCACCGAAAAACAAATGATGTGGCAATTCATCATCCACATGGGCTTCTTAGTGTCCGCCGTCGCCATGGCGTGGACTGATAAAATTGTGTACAGCACCTCACACAAACACCATTGATTTTTCTACATAAAAGACCGTCTGAAATTTCAGACGGCCTTTTTTATTGTGCCGCAAAACATTGCGATAAAGTTTCCAGCACTACACGGATTTTGGCCGATTGACCGCGGTAGGCGGTGACGGCGTAAATCGTGCGCACCGGCAACGGATGGTGTGGCAATACCTGCACCAAACTGCCGTCTGCAATATAAGGCGCAACATCGCCCGCCAACAACACCGCCAAGCCCAAACCGACTCGTACCAACTCGCGGGCGGTGACGGAATGGTTCAGGCAATCGGTGCGGTTTGGCGGCAATACTTTAGGCAAACCGAGCTGTTTTAAGGTATCGAGCAACACCGAATCCTGAAAATTCAGCCAATGCGCCTGCGATAAATCTTGCGGAGTGGCAATCGGGTGGTGACTTAAATAATCTGGCGATGCGCAAATCATAGTCGGCCAATGCGCCAAAGGACGGGCAATCAGGCGGTCATCGTCCGGCTCAGGCACGGCACGGATGGCAATATCAGGGCTGTAGTCGGCATGTAAATCGCTCAGGCGGTTGTCTTCGATAAGTATCAGGCGGATGGACGGATAATGCTCGCGCAATAATGCAATCGTTTGGCGGATGACGGGCGTTTGCACATAACCGTCGGGCAGCGTGATGCGCACGTCACCTGCCGGCTCGGCACGCAGATTCTGCATGGCCTGTTCGGTTTGCGCCGCCAAATCGGCCAGCCGCTGCGCATACTGCCACAAAATCCTTCCCTCTTCCGTCGGCGCAAGACTGCGGGTGGTGCGGTTTAACAATTTGATTTGGTAATGTTTTTCCAACTTTTGAATATGCTGGCTGACCGCGCTGGCGGTCATGTTCAGATGCTGCGCTGCGGCATTCATGCTGCCGTGTTTGAGTACGGCGTTGAAAATGGCGATGAGTTTCAGGTGCTCCATTATTAAGAAAATCTTAAAACTGTTTATCTTATCTTGCTGATTATCAAGTAATTCAGCTTAATTTACAATACAGTTATCGAGTCAGGCAGCCAACAGGCCGTCTGAAAACCATTTTTGAAGGAACCCATCATGCCGCATATTGCCATTAAATGTTATCCAAAAGGTTTGAACAAGCAGCAACTGCAATCATTTGCCGACGATTTGACCGCCTTTATCAGCGAACGTTTGAACACGCCCGATGAGTGGATTACCATTGATTATCAGGAATTGTCCGAAAGCGATTGGAAAGAGCAAGTGTATGATGCGGAAGTGAAACCGAATGGCGGCCGCTTCCTGCGCAAACCGCATTATCAGTTTTAATCTATCAGGCCGTCTGAAAAAACAGCATTTTCAGACGGCCTATTATGCTTGATATGAATCTGGGAATGATCATGAAAACCTTCACCACCTTACTGATGGCCGCCCTATTCGCCACCGCCGCCCATGCCGAGCCTTTGCGCTACTTCGGCCAAACCGAGCAAAGCTACCAAAGCAGCACCGACTACGGCAACACCACCACCTCCGGCCGCTACGCCGTTTCAGACGGTAGCAAGATTTATTACGAAGTGTACGGTCAAGGCAAACCGGTTGTTGTGTTGCACGGCGGCATGGTCGGCTCTACCGCCGAAATGAGCGAATTTATCGACCGCTTGCGTCCACAACGCCAAGTCATCGCCATCAGCACCCGCGGTCACGGCAAATCGGAAAGCAACAAAGTGCTGCCAACCTACGCGCAAAAAGCCAAAGACACCGCCACCGTGTTGCGTCAACTGGGCATCAGCCAAGCTGACTTTTTAGGCTTCAGCGACGGTGCCTACACCGCGCTGCAGTTTGCGGCAGACTATCCGACGCAGAGCGGCAAAATCATCGCCATCGGTGCCGGTGAATGGAAACGCGGTTTCATTCAAGGCGGCACCAAAGAACGTGCGCCGTTTGCCATCTTGCAAAAACTAGACCCTGCCTACTGGGCGCAACAGCAAACCATCCGCCCAAATCCGCAACGAACCGCGCAATGGGTGGCGCAACAAAACGCGGCTTATAACCAAGCCGAATTTGGCGCGGAAACATTTAGCCGCGTGCAGTCACCAGTATTGCTGGTAGTGGGCGAAGACGATCAAAACGCTCCGCTGGATACCGTTATCGCCGCCTATAAAATGCTGCCGAACGCTGATTTGGCGGTAATTCCGAATACGCCGCACCCGACTTTTGCCGTCAATTTTCCGGCAGTTTGGGCTTCGGTTGAGCCGTTTTTGAATCGGTAACTTTTATGGTAAAGGGCAGAGACCTTTGTAAAACCTCATTAACCATTCATAAAAACCAAAAAAGACGTCATTCCTGCGCAGGCGGGAATCCATCTTAAAATTTCAGAAACTTATTTTATTCAATAGTTTGCCATATTCAAAAATGGATTCCCGCCTGCGCGGGAATGACGTCTGTTTTTGTGCAATGGCTTTTCAATGAGTTTTACAAAGGTTCAGGCCGTCTGAAAAACATATCTTCAGACGGCCTGTATTTTTAATAAGCCATTAATTCAGCAGCGCGGTTCAAACCGGTTTCTAAAGAATCGACCATGGCTGCATAGCCGTCGCCCTGCTGCGGCGTTTTGACATGGAAAGGCTTGCTTTGCCCGTTCGGCCATAGTGCGTAGCCGCTGACCACGGTTTGGCCTTGGTAGCTGCCGTTGAACGCTTCGACATACACTTTCAACACTTGTCTGCTTTGGCTGCGGCCGGAAGGGATAAAGGTGTATTGGCGGTTTAAGCGGTTGAGTTTGTTGCTCAAGCTGTTGGCCAACGCGCTATCAAGCGGGCTTACCCACAAATGGTTTTTGGCAAAATTCAGGTGATGCGCATCGGTCTGATACACTAGCCCGCCTTGATTCAGCGGCTCGGCTAAATATACCTTTACCGCCACCTCGCCGCCTTGGTGCGGCTGAATGTATTGGCTGTCGGGCAGCACGAAATATCGGGTGCTTTGCGGTGTGCTGCAGGCGGCGAGCAACACGGCGCAGGTTAAAGCTAAAAGGCGCATTATCGGCTTCCTTTCGGGATCGGATCTTTAGTATTGCTATTAAAAATCAACGCATTCGGTTTTTCTCTCAACGTGTTGATCACCGGCTGTGCGTCTTTCAGCGTCTTATCAATGCTCTGTAAGGTGTTTTGCACCTCACCGTAAATCGGCGATTGAGGCGACACGCCTTGCAGGGTTTGACGCAATTCTTTCAAGGTTTGGTTGATTTCCTTCGGAATATTCTGCGTTTGCGATTTGCCGACCAATTTATCCACCGAATTCAAAGTGGTGGTGGCGGATTGCAAAGTGGTTTTCAGTTCGGCTAACGATGTATTCAGGTTGCCAACGGTTTGCTCCAGCGGCAACTTGTTGAATTTTTCCAACAGATTCGACAATTGTGCCTGCAAATCGTCAAAGCCGCCGCCGCGCGTGGCAATCACGGTATCGCCGCCGTACACGGTATGCGGTTTCAACTTCGGCAAGGAAGACGGTTCGTCGGTCAGCTCGACCAATTTGCTGCCGGTAATCAGATTATTGCTGGCGATGGTAGCGGTGAGGCCGCGGTTTAAGGCTGTCTGAAGTTGCTGCTGCCAATACGCTTTGCTCTGCATATCGGCATTCATTTCCAAACGCGACGGCTCCAGGCGGATGCGTACGGGAATCCAGCCGTTGGCAAACAGTTGCAGGCTGTCGTTACGGGCGAAATACGGCAAATCCGACACCACGCCGATGTTGATGCCTTTGTATTCCACCGGCGCACCTACGCTTAAACCGCGCACGGATTGTTTGAAAAAGGCGGTGTAGTAAAGCGAGCGGTCGTCCGGCAGGTTTTCTACTTCGCTGCGACTGTCGTAAAGCGTGAAGGTGTCTTCATTGTTGACAGATTGGGTATCATCGGTTTTCGGCGAACTAAATGCAATCGCGCCTGACAGCAAAGCCGGCAGTGGCGCGGAATTTACTTGGATGCCGCTGCCTGATGTTTGGATGTTGATGCCGCTTTCCAACCAAAAACGGCTTTCGGTATTAATCAGCTTGTCATTCGGGCTTTGGATGAAGATGGTGTAATGCACGGTTTGGTCGTCGGGGTAGAAGCGCGCGCTTTCCACCTGCCCGACCATGAAGTTTTCATACAAAACCGGGCTGCTGACATTTAAAATCTTGTCATTCGATCCGACCAATTTCAGACGCAGGCCGCGTTGTCCGATAGCGGCAATCGGCGGAATATCCAATACTTTAAACACCGATTCTTCTTCCGCGCCGATACCGGGGGTAAAGGCGATGTATGAGCCGGAAAGCAGTGTACCCAAGCCGGTTACGCCACTTTGGTCGATGCGCGGTTTCACTACCCAAAATTGAGTGTCTTTACGGATTAAATCTTGCGCATCGGCGCTTAATTGCGCAGTGGCTTCAACACCTTTGCGGTCGTCACGCAATTTGATTTTGGTGATGCGGCCGACATCAACGTTCAACACTTTAATTACGGTATTGTTGACTTCAATGCCATCGGCGCTGTCGAGCAGCAGCGTGATGGTCGGGCCGGTATTGCGGATTTGTTTCATCAGCAACCAACCGCCCGCAATCAGGGCAATCAGCGGAATCAGCCAAACCACCGAAGTAAACACGTTGGTTTTCTTAATGCGTGCCGGTGGTGGTGGTAAATCATTGTCAGGTTGGTTTAGATTATCGTTCATGTTCATTATGGCCGTCTGAAACTTTGTCCCAAATCAGGCGCGGATCGAAAAAATAAGCGGAAAGCATGGTAAGCAACACTACCAAGCAGAAATACACAACGGCTTCACCCGGCACCACTCGTGCCATATTGGTGTGAAATGCACTCATCAAAATAATAATGACAAAAATATCAATCATCGACCAGCGGCCGACGGCTTCGGTAATCCGATACATCACCGACATCCAAGGCACAGCAAGTGGCGGTTTGAAATAGGCAGATGCAATCAACACCGCCATCGTCACAATCTTCAACACCGGTACCAAGATACTGGCGCTGAAAATGATCACCGCAATCAGTTTGTCTCCGTCGTGCCACATATAAATGATGCCGCTCAAGATGGTGTTGATTTCCAGCGCGGTCGGGTTGGACGAAATCATAATCGGCAGCAAATTGGCCGGAACATAGAAAATCGCCGCCGCAACCAAAAAACACAGCGAAATGCGCAAACTATACGGCCTGCGGCGGTATAAATCCGCACCGCACACACCACAAATCTGCTCGCGGGCATCACGGAAATACAGACAACGGCTGCAGCAAATCTTGTCATCCGACGCCGTCTGAACGGCATTATGGCCTAAAATACGGTGAATTTTATAATACACCCAATGCTGCGGAATCGATACCGATGTGCGAATCAACATCACCGCCAACACCAGCATCAGGTAAAAAGCCGGGCCGAACGTGACTTCAGATACCGACGACAATTTAATATAAGCCACCAAGGTAGAAACAAAAAACACATCGACCATAATCCAATGGCGCAAGCGAACCAACACCCGTGTGCAGAAAAACAGCGCCGGCAGCATTTTTTCCATCACCAAGGCCGAATAGACGTATACGCACATCAGTAAAAACAGCAACGGTGTACCGAAGGTCAGAATAAACATCACTTCGGCCAAAAAACCGAATTCCTGCAACACCAACAGCCGCATCATTTCCGGCAAGGTCAAAATCGACAGCACGCCAATCATCTCAATTTTTATAAACAGCATAGTGTAAACAAAAGCCATTAAAATCAGCGATGTGGTTGCATAAGCCAACGGCGCGATGTAGGGATTTTTTTCGACCTGCACCAACTCATGATTGCACGTCGGGCAGTGCGCTTCCTGCCCCTGCTGCAGACACGGAATGTCGGTGCGGCAGCCGCAATCAGGACAATCCACCGAGTGCGCCGGTAAGGTGGCATCGTTGCGGAACGATTTAAAACGCCACCAGCGTCGGTAGGTCGGAAACAGTTTCATGAAATCGGATGCGGAATAAAAACTTTATCAAGGTCGGCATTATATAGCAAAAACAAGCCGATAGCAGCGAAACATTGTAAAAGGCCGAGACCTTTGCAAAATCCTGGATTTGAGTTCGGTTCAAAGTTGCAGCAGCACAAAAAGCGAAGACATATCATAAAGATAGCCAAGCTTTCGAGCAGCGCACAACGAAGAAATGTGCCCAAATAGGGATTGTGCAAAGGTCTCAGGTCCGAACAATCATATTCAGACGGCCTCAATAGCCAATCATCTTACCAATAGCCCAACAGTTTCCACCAAATGCCGCCAATTACCACAAACACCAGCAGATTGACCACACTCATGATAAAACCGACTTTCCACCATTCACCCAACGTCGAATAGCCCGAGCCGAAAATAATCGGCGCGGTACCGGTGGCGTAATGGGTTAAGGTCATCATAATATTGGACGCAGCAGCCATCAATAAGGCAAACAGCATCGGCGGCGCGCCCAAGGCGATACCTGCGGCGTAGAAGGCGCCGAACATGGCGGTAATGTGGGCGGTGGTACTGGCAAACATATAGTGCGCGTATAAATAAGCCAGCAAAAGCAAGGCACATGCCCCCATCCAGCCCATGCCGGTGCTGGCGATGCCGCTTTCCAACAAGCCTGAAAACCAGGTCACCACACCGAGCTTGTTCAAAAATGTAGCCATCATCACCAATGCGGCAAACCAAGTGATGGTGTCCCACGCGCTTTTTTCTTTCAGGATGTCGTCCCACGTCAATACACCCGAGAGCAACAGCAGTGACAAGCCGATAAAGGCGGTGGTTGTCGCGTCAACGGCATACGCTTTGCCCAACAGTAATGCAGGAATGCCTGCCCACAGAAACAGCAAAATCCCGAAAACACCCAGCATAATCCATTCACCACGGCTCATCGGTCCCTGCTCTTTCAAGCGGTCTTTGGCAAACTGCATGGCATTGGGCGTTTCTTTTATTTTCGGCGGCGCAATGAAATACAGCACGGCCGGCATCAAAATCATGGCAATCAAACCCGGCACAAACATCGCCAACGCCCATGTACCCCAGCTAAGCTCGATATCGCTGTTGGTTGCTTTAGCCACCAATTCCACCACCAGCGGGTTCGGTGCGGTAGCCGTGATAAACATGGCCGACGTAATCGGATTACTGTGGTAATTAACCAGCGACAGATATTTACCCATGCGGTTTTGCGTGCCTTTTTCCGGATCGGAATCGTAGCTTGAGGCAATCGCCTTCATTACCGGATGGATAATGCCGCCCCCACGCGCGGTATTGCTCGGTGTTACCGGAGCCAGCAGCAATTCGGATAAAGCCAAGCTGTAGCCGATGCCTAAAGTTTTTTTACCCCACACGGCGATAAACAGATAACCGATGCGCGCACCCAAGCCCGTTTTCAGAATACCGCGCGAAATCATAATCGCCACACCAATCAGCCAGATCAGCGAGCTGGAAAAGCTTGAAAGCGCATCTTTAATCGCACCCGAAGGCGTGTCGTTGGTCACGCCGGTAAGCGCCACCAAAGTAATGGCAATCATCGCAATCGCACCAATCGGCATAGCTTTTCCGATAATCGCCGCCACCACACCGACAAACATCGCCAACAGATGCCAGCCGTCCGGTGTTACACCTTCAGGCACGGGAATCACAAACCAAATCAATAAAGCCAACGCCACCGCAACCGCAGTAGAAATCGGCTTAAAGCCTATTTTCTTGTCCATCGTTAAGCTCCTGTATGCGTAAAATCAGGATTAAATATTTATTAGTAACAGTATAATTCCAACCTTCTACCCTCTAACTTTGATGTATCACAATAAATGTCAGATTATTTTAATGTAAATATTCTTATTTAGAAAACTCTTGATTTTGAGCAAAACAAGCGGACAAAAACAAAAAGGCCGTCTGAAAAACATTTTTCAAACAGCCTTCCAATACTATTTTACAAGCCCAAATCTTTCCACATGGCATCGACCTTGGCCACGGTAGCGGGATCTTTTTCAATCACTCGCCCCCATTCCCGGTCAGTTTCGGCCGGCCATTTATTGGTGGCATCCAAGCCCATTTTGCCGCCCAAGCCGCTGACGGGACTGGCAAAATCAAGGTAATCAATCGGCGTGTTTTCCACCAAAACGGTATCGCGCACCGGGTCCATGCGTGTGGTGACCGCCCAGATGACTTCTTTCCAGTCACGCACATCCACATCTTCATCAACCACAATGATAAATTTGGTGTACATAAACTGGCGAAGGAAACTCCAGCACCCCATCATCACGCGTTTGGCGTGTCCGGCGTATTGCTTCTTCATCGACACCACCGCCATGCGGTAAGAGCAGCCTTCCGGCGGCAGATAGAAATCGACAATCTCGGGAAACTGTTTCTGCAAAAGCGGGACGAACACTTCATTCAGTGCCATACCCAGCACGGCAGGCTCATCAGGCGGTTTGCCGGTGTAGGTGGAATGGTAAATCGGGTCTTTGCGCATGGTGATACGCTCGACGGTAAACACGGGGAACCAATCCTGCTCGTTGTAATAGCCGGTGTGGTCGCCGTAAGGGCCTTCCAGCGCGGTTTCATTCGGATGAATCACGCCTTCCAACACGATTTCAGCCCGTGCCGGCACCTGCAAGTCATTACCGATACATTTCACCAATTCGGTACGCGAACCGCGCAGCAAACCGGCAAACTGGTATTCGCTCAAGGTATCCGGCACCGGCGTCACCGCACCCAAAATGGTGGCCGGATCACAGCCCAGCACCACAGACACCTGATACGGTGCATCGGGATTCTGTTTACGGAATTCCTGATAATCCAGCGCACCGCCACGATGCGACAGCCACCGCATAATCAACTTGTTTTTGCCGATTAATTGTTGGCGGTAAATGCCGAGATTTTGGCGTTTTTTATTCGGCCCGCGGGTCACGGTCAAACCCCACGTGACCAAAGGTGCGATGTCTTCCGGCCAGCAGTGCTGAATCGGCAGCTCATACAAATCGACCGCCTCGCCTTCCAATACGATTTCTTGGCAAGGCGCATTTTTCACCACGTTCGGCGCCATACTCCAAATATCTTTCAACAAAGGCAGTTTGGAAAACGCATCTTTAATACCTTTTGGCGGCTCGGGTTCTTTTAAATAAGCCAGCGTTTGGCCGATTTCGCGCAATTTCGACACGCTGCCTTCGCCCATCCCCATCGCTACACGCTCGGGCGTGCCGAATAAGTTTGCCAACACCGGATAGCCGTAGCGCGTGCCATCGGCGCGAACCGGATTTTCAAACAAGAGCGCCGGCCCTTCCGCGCGCAACACGCGGTCAGCAATCTCGGTCATTTCCAACTCCGGCGACACCGGCGTGGAAATCCGCTTGAGTTTGCCTTGCGCTTCAAGCTGCGCGATAAAATCTCGTAAGTCTTTGTATTTCATCTTTACTCTCTTTCAGCCCAATGTTTTTCAGACGGCCTTTCCATTAAGCTTTGCCGAAACAATTGGCCTGAATTATAACGCGTTTTGACAAATTGAGCGGCGTTGAAACCATATAACCTTCCATCACTCGAGATTTGCCGAATATTCCGTTATGACGCAATCTTGCGAAGCCGTTAAATTATGATACAATACGCCCCTGCTTCTGACGGGTCTGTAGCTCAGGGGTTAGAGCAGGGGACTCATAATCCCTTGGTCGTGGGTTCGAAACCCACCGGACCCACCAAATTGAAAACCGGATATGTCGATTGGCATATCCGGTTTTGTTTTCAGACGGACTGATTCGTTTTTCTACTTTGTCATCAATATACTCTCAACTAAACAGTTGCTATAGATTTTCAATGGCCGCAATTTGATGAATAGCATATTATAGAGTAACAAAAATTGCTCATATGCTTTTGCTTGCACAGCAATAATGCCGTCTGAAAAATCCCAATCTTTCAAGCCTAAAAACAAAAAGAACAGGATTCTCCCTGCTCTTTTTTATTCCTTATATATAGAATATATAGATTAAAAACTAGTGCTAATCAAATAACCCGTATAAGCTGCATACGAACCCAGCAAAATCAGACCTTTCAGACGGCCTATTTGACCTGCGCGGCCTTTACCCAAGCAGAAGACAAACAGCAACACGGTCAAGCCCGACATGATGGCGACATCGCGGGTAAGAATTTCCGGTGCCACTTCCATCGGGTGGATCACGGAAGCCAAACCCACTACGGCTAAGGTATTGAATAAGTTGGAACCGACCACGTTACCAATAGCAATGTCGTGTTCGCCTTTACGCGCGGCGGCAATAGAAGAAGCCAACTCCGGCAATGATGTACCAACGGCAACTACGGTCAAACCGATAATCAAGTCACTGACACCCATGCTTTGTGCCACGGTAACGGCTCCCCATACCAGCAGACGCGAACTCAAAACCAATATTAACAAGCCGACAACCAACCAAAACAAACCTTTTTTCAATGGCATTTTGCTGTTTTCCAATTCATCGGAAAGGTCTTCCACGATGTTGTCGGCACCTTTCAGGTTGGTTTTCACTGTCCATCCCATATAGCCGGGCAACACCAGCAGCAATACCACGCCGTCCATCAGGCTCAAATAACCGTCAAACAATTGGAACGCGGCTAAGGCGGTAATCACCAGCAATACTGGCAGTTCGGTTTTAACGATTTGTTTTTGCACCATAATCGGGCTGATAAGGGCAGTGACACCCAAAATCAAAGCAATGTTGGTGATATTGGAACCATAGGCGTTGCCCAAGGCAATACCCGGGCTGCCGTCTAAGGCCGACATCACGGAAACGACCATTTCCGGTGCCGATGTACCGAAACCGACAATGACCATACCGATTAACAGCGGGGACATGCCGAAATGGCGGGCGGTAGCAGCCGCACCGTCAATAAAGCGGTCGGCGCTCCAGACCAGCAAAACGAGACCGATAATAATAGCTATGATAGCGTAAATCATTATTTTCCTTGTGTTTAGGTGTGTTTTGAAAGGAGGCTATTGTAGCAGCTTTCCCAAGCTTTCCAAGACGGCACTGAGACCTGTTTGAAAAATTGATACGCCAAGATGATATTCCAGTTTCAGACGGCATAATATTTCTATTTTCAACTATTTTCTTCTTGTTAATTCTTCTCTTTTAAAAAATTTTGATGGTTTCCACCCTATACTATCTGTTATTCGCATCTTGTATGCTTAATCACTAACTCGCGCCTTCAACCGCTGCAATCTGCATAACAGCTTTGTTACAATCAACCATTATTTTTTACATTTCGATACATTTATGAATACTCCTGCTTCTTGGTCATCCAAACTGGGCTTTATCCTTTCCGCTGCCGGTTCGGCGATTGGTTTGGGCGCGATTTGGAAATTCCCTTACACCGCCGGCACCAATGGCGGTGCCGTGTTCTTTTTATTGTTTTTGCTGTTTACCATCTTAGTTGCCTTGCCGGTGCAATTGGCTGAGTTTTATATCGGCCGTACTAGCGGTAAAAACGCAGTCGATGCGTTCAAAACGCTGGCGCCCGGTTCGCAATGGCCGTGGGTAGGGCGCATGGGTGTGGCGGCGTGTTTCGTGCTGCTGTCGTTTTACAGTGTTGTCGGCGGTTGGGTGCTGAACTACGTGGTGCACGCGTTTAGCGGCCAGATTCATCCTAATGCCGATTTCGAGACTTTGTTCGGGGCCACCATCGCCACCCCTTGGAGCGTATTATTTTATCAGGGCTTATTTATGCTGTTGACGATTTGGGTAGTAAAAGGCGGCATTTCAGGCGGCATTGAAAAAGCCAACCGCTATCTGATGCCTGCTTTGTTTGTGTTGTTTATCGTATTGGCCATCCGTTCGATGACCCTGCCCAATGCAATGCAAGGCGTATCGTTTTTACTTAAGCCCGATTGGTCTTACTTCACACCGCAAACTATGCTGATGGCGTTGGGTCAGGCATTTTTCGCACTGAGCATCGGCGTATCGACCATGATTACTTATGCATCTTACCTGAGCAAAAAGCAGGATTTGTTCCGCTCGGGCAACAGCATCATGTGGATGAACTTATTGGTATCGATACTGGCGGGTTTGGTCATTTTTCCGGCAGTGTTTGCGTTTGGCTTTGAACCGTCACAAGGCCCGGGCCTAATCTTTATCGTATTGCCTGCGGTATTTATGAAAATTCCGTTCGGCACCATACTTTTTGCCGTGTTTATGCTGCTGGTGGTATTTGCCACGCTCACTTCGGCATTCTCTATGTTGGAAACCGTGATTGCCGCCACTATCCGCCAAGACGAAAGCAAACGACAAAGCCGCACTTGGCTAATCGGCGTAGCGATTTTCATCGTCGGTATTCCTTCAGCCTTATCGTTTGGCGTATTGGACGAATTTAAAGTATTCGGCAAAACCGTTTTTGATTTATGGGATTACATGATTTCCGCCATCATCATGCCGATTGGTGCGTTGAGCGTGGCCATTTTTACCGGCTGGGTACGCAACAAACAATCAGTTTTGGCAAACATCAGCGAAGGCAGCACCATACCCCAAACCGTGATTCATTTGTGGCTCAACACGCTGCGTTTCCTGGCTCCGATTGCCATTCTTATAGTCTTCATCAATACATTGAGCTGGATTTAAGCAGCCGCCCCCTTTTTAAGTCCTCAACAGGTAAAAGGCCGTCTGAAAACATTGCTTTCAGACGGCCTTTTTGTCTCATTTTGTTATTTTTTCAGCATAAAAATATTCTGTCTTCATTAAAACAAACCGCGGCCATTTTGATTGCAATAGATTGATTTATTTGGCATAAATTCTATTTCAAAAGCTCAATTCATTCCATCCTTCAATACTCACTAAATATATTATTTCAATCTACTAAATATTTTCTAGCAATATTACGCTTATCCTGATATTATACCGTCTATCAAGTATTAGCCGATTATCCGATTTTAAAACCACTTATCCAAACTTGATTATTGATGACGGGCAACCCGATGACAACATTAGGAGAAATATCATGACGACTATTGCTATCGATAATCCAGCCGCAATATCGTTTTTCCTGCATGGCAGCAAACGAAAACCGTTTTCTGCACCATCCGGAATACATCGTGGACGAATTAAACCGCCAAGCGCGTTTTGCCGATAAGCGCGTTTTGATTGAAAATGTCGGCTCGACCGCCGGTGTATTTTGTCAAGAATGCATAGAAGCCCCGCTTAATCGCAGCGGCTTAGTATTCAGCCAAAACCGAGACAACTGCCGTCGCAATCATCTGTTCACCGGTTTGCCCAGCCCTGCCGATTACGACCATGTGATCGAGACCGACGGCGATTACCGTCACGGGGTATGCTTTCACGATACCAGTGAATTGGTCAGCACAGGCTTATTGGAATGGTTGCGCAAAAACAGCGCTGATACCGTGATTATCGGCGGCTTGGCCACCGAAGATGCGGTAACCCATACCGCACAACAATTAAGATACTACAGCCACCGCTTACACGTCATCGTGAATTTAAGTGCAGGCTGCGGCTATACGCCGGAAACCACCCTCAAAGCCATCCGCGATTTGCGCGAGCAAGGTATTACTGTAGCCACACATTCTGCAGAAATTCCGTGTTTAACGGAATCCCTTTCTTTGAACGCCTTATTAAAAGTGTCGTAGTCTCTTGCTAACACTCCCAGCTGCAAGAGTTTTCAGGCCGTCTGTTTCAGACGGCCTCTTTTTTCCATTATCTCTTAAAACTATTTCCACCGAAACGGTTTATCCGCTTAGTCAAAATATTAACCGCTAAAATATTACAAACTGAAACATAACTCTAATACATTAAAATCACACCAACCAACATAATAATCCTGTATATTCCATATACATTCAAACACATTCTTCGAAACGTACTCATCCTTTCACACTACCGCCATCATGGCGGCCGTCAGTTTGATAATTTAACAATGAACATTACCCGTCCACTCTCTTTATTGGTGGCGACGGCCGGTTTTTCCGTGCCTGTCGTTTCCTATGCCCAAAACATTGATGCCGAACGCGAGCATTGGGTTGCCTACTCGCGCGCCAGTGAAGCGCAACGCATTGAAGCCGTTGATGCTTTGCAGCAGCTTTATCGCGAAACCAATAATCCGGCCGTGCGTGCCGATTTGATTGCCTTGCTGATACGCGGCGGCCAGCGCGAAGAAGCCTTGGCCATATGCGCCGATTGCATGCCGTCCGAACTGGCAGCCGATGAATTGGAAAACTTAGCCAAAGCCGCCCGCGACAATAAAAAATTCGATCAAGCGGCCAAGTTTTACCGTACGCTGCAAACCCGTTTTCCAGACCAAAAAATCGGCTTTCTCGGCAGTGCCTTAGTAGCGGCCGACCAAGGCCGGCAGCAACAGGCCACAGCCGATATTAAAGAATACCGCCGCCGCTTCGGTGATGACGGTGATATTCAAGCAGCAGCCGAATACCTCAACAGCCAAACCCAATCGCAAACCGAGCAGTTAAGTATTCTGGGCAAACGCATGAGCGCGGGAGCCGATAAAGAAACAGTTTTACAAACTTACCGCCTGGCTGCCAAAATGAGGGCATACCCTGTGCAGGAGCGTTTGATCAAAGAATTTCCGCAATATTTCACCCAAACCGACAAATTGTGGGGACAAAAAAATGCAGCCGCTTCACGCCTGCGCGGTGCGTTGGAAATCTCCGATCAAGAGCAGCTCAAACAAGCCTATCGCGAGCTGACCGACATCATGAACGCCACCGAGTTCGGTAGTGAGTTACACACCAGCGCACTGCGTGACCGCTTGGCAGCATCTACCGCCACCGGCAAACCGGAAGAAGCCGTTAGCGATTACCGCCGCTTGGCCAAACTGGGCAAGCAGCCGGCTTATGTCGATGCCTACTACGCCAAAGCCTTAACCGAAACCGCCAGCCCGCATAAAGCCAGCAAAATCTATCAAACTGCGGCAGACACCGAAATGGCGCAGAACAATAAAATCAGCGATGAATTAAACGAGTCCTTAATCGGTGCGTATGCAGATTTGGGCTATTACGACAAAGCGCGTGCGCAAATCCTGAATTGGCCCGCCGAACGCACCAAGCTCGATTTCACCCGCACCGTCCACATCAGCAATCCGTATTACAACAAACGGTATTTCTGGAATGCGCGTTTGGATGCATGGGGCGGCGATATCAATAAAGCCATTAAAGAAATGGATGCCTGGATTGCCGAATATCCGGCCGACCCGTGGGCGCAAGTTTTGCGCGGCGAACTGGCCTACTGGAACGGCCATGCAGAAGAAGCCGAAATGTGGTTCAACCGCGCGCAGGAATTTTTATCGCCTGAATCGCAAGACTGGGTGAAAAGCAAAACCGCTTCCATGCAGATGGCCAGCGGCAATTGGCGCAAAGTGGATCAAACCGTGCAAAACGTCAGCCGCAACAATTTAAGCTATCAAAGCTTTTTCCGAGATTACGACCAAGCACGCGCACCGGCTTTGAGCATCAACGCCAATGCCATGAAAGCCACCTCGCCGTCTGAAAAAATCGAATGGGGGCAAAACGCCACGCTGTATAGCCAACGCAGCGACAAAGGCCACCGCGCTTATGTGGCCGAGCAAACCGCTTATGTACCCAACCACGGCGAACCGTTGCGTGCCGGCCGTATCGGTGTCGGTGCGGAAGTCAGCGCTTATCCGGCCACGATCAACATCGAAGCCGGTCATGGCGTGAATCTGGATAAAAAAGCCTATGTCAAAGCCGGTGTGGACTATCGCTTAGACAGCCGCTTGAGCCTGAATGCCAACGCTGCCTACAACAGCGCCGATACGCCGACCAAAGCCTTGAATCAAGATGTGTATGCCAATGAATACAGCATAGGCGCAAATTACACCCACTCTGCCAACCTACGTATGGGTATTGGTGCGGGCGTGATGGATTTTGACGACGGCAACCTGCGCAAAACCGCTTACGCATGGCTTTCCAATAATCTCTACCAATACAACCGCTGGAAACTTTCCAGCTCATTGCGGGCAGATTACAGCAGCAACAAAGACATCCCCGAAGCGCACTACTACAACCCGAAAAACAGCAAAAGCCTGAGCGGCACGCTCTCCTTGTCTCACAGCCAACCGTTTGACAACCGCATCCAATTGCAGCAAACCGTCAGCGCCGGTGCCGGCCGCTACTGGCAGGCAGGCGAAAATGCTGAAAATACTTGGCTGCTGAAATACGGCCACGATTGGCAATTGGGCAGAAAACTCAATCTCAGTTACGAAGTCGGCCGCCGCCAAGCCATATACGATGGAAAACCCGAATACCAAAACTTCGGCAGCATCGGCCTAAATGTAAAATTTAAATAAGCGATGTTCAGACGGCCTGTTTATACGATAGGCCGTCTGAAACAACATTCCCCCATTAATAAATGTTTCAACACGCAGGACTGCACATAAAGCGCAGCCCTGTGTTGCCCTGATTAGGAAGAGGTTATACCTCTTCCGGATAAATCCTGATTCTACCACCCTGACGGGCGGGGGGGATCAACCAGCAAGGAAGATTTTGATGAAACAACGCATTTTATTCCCGCTTTTATGCGCCTTTGCCCTGCCTTCCGCGTGGGCAGCGGCTGATGTGAAATACGGCGTGATTTGTTATCACGACGTCATCGACCAGAGCAAACCGCCTTTTCCCGCTAATATGCCGCAAGACGTGCGCCGCACTTATTTTCCGCAAACCATCACCGTTGAGCGTTTGATTACCCATTTCAACTGGCTGCGCGACAACGGCTACACACCGGTCAGCTGGAAGCAGATTAAAGCGGCGCGTGCCGGCAAAGGTTCATTGCCGGCCAAACCGGTATTGCTCACTTTTGACGACGGCTACGCCAGCTTCTACACCACCATTTATCCGGTTTTGCAGGCCTACAATTATCCGGCCGTTTACGCCCTGGTGACATCATGGCTGGAAACACCTGCCGACGGCTACATCAATTACGGCAGCATCAGGCTGCCGCGTTCGGCCTTCATTACTTGGGAACAAGTGCGCGAAATACAGCAAAGCGGTCTGGTTGAAATAGCCTCGCACAGCCACGACATGCACCGCGGCCAAACCGGCAACCCGGGAGGATCGAAATTTGCCGCCGTCTTCCCAGGCAATTACCGCAACAAAAGCTATGAAACGCCGTCTGAATACCGCACCCGCATCCGCAGCGATTTGAAAAAATCACGCGACATCATCAGACAGCGCACCGGCGTAACGCCTGATATATTGGTGTGGCCATACGGCCAATTCACCCAAACCGCCGTGGAAACTGCCCGCGAATTGGGTTTCCACAACGACATGACTTTGAAAGATGAAAAACTCAGCACCATCGGCGAACAAAGCATCGGCCGCTCATTGGTGGATCAAGAATTTTCTTTAGGCCATCTGAAATCGTATTTGGAAGACAAATATTTTACATTGCCCTACGAGCGCGCGGTGTATGTGAAACTAGACGATTTATACAATGCCGACCCGATTAGGCAAAACCAAAATTACGACAAATTAATCGAACGCATGCGTGCTTTAGGCACCCAAACCGTGTATCTGCAGGCCGTTACCGATGAAAACGGCGACGGCGCGGCCGACAGTGCGTATTTCCCCAACCGTCATTTGAAGATGAAGGCCGATTTGTTCAGCCAAGTCTCTTGGCAGCTCAATGCTCGTTCGAACGTAGAAGTGAGGGCATGGATGCCGATGCTGGCGTTTGACTTGGGCGACGGCTACGAATACCTGACCGATTCGCGTACAGGCCGTCTGAATGCCCGTGCGGTGAAGCGTTTGTCACCTTACAACGCGAAAAACCGTCAAGCAGTAAAAGAGATTTACGAAGATTTGGCATTCAACAGCCGCTTTAAAGGCCTGGCCTTCGGCAGCGACGGTTTCATTACCGAATTCGAAGCTGCAGACAAAGGTAGCGATGCAGCCAAAACCGATGCATTGATTGCCTATTCCGACATGCTGAAACAAGCCGCCCTGCAATACAGCTTCAACGGCGTCAACGAAATGAAAACAGCCCGCAGCATTTGGGCCGAAGCAGCCATGCCGTCTGAAAAACCGGTATGGCTCGGTCAGAATCTGGCGAAATTTTCCCGGCATTACAATCACACCGTAGTACACGCAGCGCCGTATTCATTGACTACAGAATGGCGCGGCGGCGTTTCGGAAGCATGGCTGGGCAATTTATTGGCCGGATTGCGCGCTACCGATTTGCCGCACGACAAAATCGTGTTCAACATCCCCAACCGTGCTTACGACGGCCAGCAGTTGATTTTATCGCAAGACTTGGCGGCACGCATCATGCAGGTGCGTAAAGCACACTTCAAAGGCGCAGCCTTCAGCGATGATTTCGTGCAAAACCAGCCTGATTTGAAAACAGTAAAACCGGTATTCGGTATCAAATAATCCTTCAGACGGCCCCTATGCCGCCTGAAGCTTTTACGCTCACAAAAGAAATTATCATGAATTGGTACGAATATCTCGCCATTTTTGTCATACTCTATCCGGGCATCATGGCCGTTTACTGGACCATCTCCGGTATGCTGTATTTCCTAGTGTGGGAACGCAGCGGCGACAAACCCGTTTTTGATGAAGATGCGCCGATGGTCAGCGTATTGATTCCCTGCTACAACGAAGCCGGTAATCTGGACGAATCGATTCCCCACCTGCTGAGACTCACCTATCCCAATTATGAATTGGTGTTCATCAACGACGGCAGCAAAGACGACACACTGAAAATCCTGCAACGCTGGGGCAATGTTTCCGAGCGCATCAAAGTGGTTGATCAGAAAAACGGCGGCAAAGCATCAGCGATGAACAACGGTGCAAAACATGCTCTCGGCAAATACATTGTCGGGATCGACGGCGATGCGGTTTTGGATTACAACGCGCTGGAATACATTGTCGATACGCTGGAAAACAATCCCGATGTCGGCGCCATGACCGGTAATCCGCGCGTGCGCAACCGCAGTACCGTATTGGGCAAGCTGCAAGTAGCAGAATTCAGCTCGATTATCGGCTTAATCAAACGCTCGCAAAGCATGGCCGGCACACTGTTTACCGTATCCGGCGTAATTATGTGCATTCGCAAAGACACTTGGCGGCAAATCGGTGGCTGGAGCGAAAACATGATTACCGACGACATCGACATCAGCTGGAAAACGCAGACTTCAGGCTATGAAATTATTTATGAACCTCGCGCCTTATGTTGGGTCTTAATGCCAGAAACCCTACGCGGCCTCTACAAACAGCGCTTGCGCTGGGCTCAAGGTGGCGCGGAAGTGATTTTGAAATACAGCAGCGAAATCTGGAAAGCAAAAAACATCCGCCTGTGGCCGCTTTATTTTGAATATTTCGTGACCTTGATTTGGGCCTATTCGCTGCTGGCCTTTTCTATTTTCAGCATTGCCGAAATGGTGATGGGCACAGCGGATTTAACCTTCTTCAAAGTTGGCAGTTTAGCCACTTTTATGGCCTTTTTACTGCAATTTTCGATCAGCCTCTATATCGACAGCCGCTACGAAGGCAATTTGTTCCGCTACTTTATCAGCTGTATCTGGTATCCCTACGCTTTTTGGTTGCTCAACAGTATTACCTTGATTCACGGTTTCCCGAAAGCCGTGTTCCGTGACAAAACCCGCCAAGCGACTTGGGTCAGCCCTGACCGCGGCATTCAATAACTTAAAGGAGAAGCAAATGTATAACGCAAACTTACGCGAACAAATGATTATCCGCAAAGCCAAGCGCCGCTCGCTGAGCATCACTACCAAAAGCATATTGGCTTTTATGGTGATTTGGAGCTTATGGGCATTGGCTGCTTATTTGATAATCGACGATCATCACACGCTGTTTATGCAGCCACTGGTCGCCGGCTGGACCTTGTGGGACATCTTCCGTGCCGCTTTAGTGATTGTGTTATCGCAACTGGTGATTTTGCAGGCATGGAGCATTTTGGTAAAATACCGCATGGATCACAAGCGCCGCGAAGACAATCTGGAAGATGTATTCGCGGCGTCTGAAAATCACCGGGCTTGATATCAGACAAAAGGGCCGAGACCTTTGCAGAACCCTAGATTTAAGTGCAGTTCAAAATTGTAGCAGCACAGAAAGCAAAAACATATTGAAGATAGGCAAGCTTTCCAGCAGCGCGCAACGAAGAAATGTGCCCCAAATAGGGATTTGCAAAGGTCTCTGCTTTTTACTCAATGATTTCGATTTCATTATCCGGCATTACCAGCCACACTTTCGCTCGCTTGGCCTGCGCTGCTTGCCGGATTTCGTCCTGCGGCATCACCGAAAACGCCGTGGCAAACGCATCAGCCAGTGCGGCCGTTGGTGCCATCACGCTCACACTGCGGTAACGCGGTGTGCTTATGCCCGAACGCGGGTCGAACAAATGAGTAAACTTACCTGCTTCGTCCATCACCGTACCGTAGCCGCCGGAAGTAGCAAAACCTTCATTTTGCAGCGGTACATTCAGCAACACGCTTTTTTCATCTTGCGGATTGCGGATACCGGCCTGCCATGTGCGTTTGCCGTCCATATCCAAGCCGCGGATTTCTCCCATATCGGCTAAAGCTTGTTCTACGCCGTTTTTCTGAAATAACTCCACCACTTTATCGGTAATATAGCCTTGGGCAATACCGTTGAACGACAAGCCCATGCCCTGGCCGTGAAATCGGACAAACGTATCGTCAAATTCCACTTTATCAAACCCGACACGCTGCAATACTCGATTCATATCCGCCTGCGACGGCGGCGCATCGGCATGGGGATACCGTCTGAAATAATCGGCATAAAAATTCCACAACGGCTGGATACTCGGGTCAAACGCGCCTTGAGTGAGCCGGTAAACTTCTTGGCTGATGCTCAATAAAGCCAGTAAATCTTGCGGCGGATTGTCCAGACGGCCTTCACGGTTAAGCTGCACAATCAGGCTGTCGTCACGGTATAAGCTGAAAATTTTTTCCAAACGCGCCACTTCCGCCAATGCCTTATTCACTAAATCATCGGCTTGTCGGCGGTCGACATGATACAGACGCAACTGCGCACCTGAACCCAAGGCAATGCCTTGCCAAACAAACGGCCCGGCTTCCTCGGTTTTAAGGTTATCAGTTTGGCGGTTTAGCGCCAACGGTAAAACCGCACCGCCCGCAACAACGGCACTGATGGCCAAAAAACGCCGGCGGCTTAAGGGGATATTCATGGTTTCTCTGAAATAAAAATCAGGCCGAGATCTTTGCAAAACCCCAGATTTGAGTACGGTTCGAAGTAAGAACGGCACAGAAAGCGCAGACCTATCATTTAGATAGACAAACTTTCGAGCAGCGCATAACGAAGAAATGTGCCAAAGATAGGGAGCTTGCAATGATCTCAGGCCGTCTGAAAACCCGAGGGCTTTTCAGACGGCCTATTCATGTTACTTAAAAATATACGCTTCGGGCATCTCATCAAAACTTACCACTTTGCCGCCCTTCTCTTGCGCAAATTGCTCGGCCTTGGCTTTGTCCGCAAACGGCAGCGCGTCTTCCGAACCCATGCCGCCGATAAAGCCGCTATTGATGACATACCATGCTTTTTTGGCATCAATCCACGCTTCATTGGCGTTCGGTTTCGTCCAATCGGTCACTTTACCCATATCGGTGACATACATCACATGAATGCCTTTCGGCTCTTCCGGCAGCTTGGTGTAACCGAACATTTGGCGGATGGTTGAGAACCACACCGGCTTGTCGGGTTTGTCGTTGAGATAAAGCTGCGCTTTAGGGCCGTCGTGTTCCGTCAGGCTCATACCGCAGTAATAGCCGATCGACTGTTCGGTAATCGTCAAGGGAGCAGGTGGCGGTTCGATGTTTTCTTTGGCACCGCAAGCAGCAAGGAGCAAAACGGCGCACACAGTCAGGGCAAATGTTTTCATATTTGTCGCTTTCCAAAAATCCAAGCCGCAAACAGCAGCGGAATGACTACCCACAACACCTGCGCGGTAAGCAATACCGGCAGCGTCAGGCTGATTTGCTCGGTCAGCCCGGCCATACCCGAATACATGGCAGTGTTTTCATAGCCGGTCAGGTTGAGCAGGCGGTAAATGTCGGTCGGGTTGAACAATAAAATGCTTTCCACCATCGGCGCGGTCAGCGTTTGCTGCGTATCAGCCACCAATATGCCGAGCAAAACCATGTCGAAAATCACCACAAAAAACAGCCACACGCCGATGGCAATGCCCGCCGCGGTGCCGCGCTCTTTCACCTTCGCACTGATTAAATAGCCCAAAGCCAAAAACGCCGCGCCCAAAATCACACTGGCACCAATCAGGCCGGCAAACGGTTTCCATGCGGCGATGTTGATGCCGCCGTTGGCCAATTGCAATGCGATACCGGCCAAGCCGTAACCGGCAGTCGTCGCCAGGGTCAGAATAATCAAGTGACCCAAAAATTTACCCGCCAAAATCTGGTTGCGTGAAACGGGGTAGCTCAATAATAAACCCATTGTGCCGCGCTCGATTTCGCCAATCAAAGCATCGTAGGCCAGCAACATGGCAATCAGCGGGATGAGGAAAATCGACAAGCTCGACAGACTCACCACCGTGACGGTGAGCGGATCGACCTTCACCGAACCGGTCGGTGCGCTGCCCAAAAAGCCCAGCGACAAAGCCAGTGCCGCCAGCAGCAGCGCCGCCGCCAGCACCCAGCGGTTGCGCAGGCTGTCGCGTACTTCTTTGCCGGTGATAATCAAAATCGGGTTCATACGTCTTCCCTTTTCAAGAATTGTGCATACATTTCATCGAGCGTCGGCGTATGGATGTCGAGATAGGCCAAATCGTTTAAATCACCCAATTCAGCCAACAAAGCCATGCGTTCGTCGGCTTCGCATTGCGCATGGAAATTGAGGCCGTCTGAAGACTGCCAGCGTGCCGATAACGGTTTGGTGTGTTTCAGGCGCATATTCACCGTGAGCGGCAAACCGCTTTGCACATGCAACTCGTCCATGCTGCCGTCGGCGACTTTGGTACCGTTTTTCATCACCACCACGCGGTCGGCATGGCCGTCTAATTCGGTCAAGGCATGCGTGCTGAGCAACACCGTCGCTCCTTTGCCGTTTAATTCGCGCACCACTTCGTAAAACATTTGTCGGGAAGCCGGATCGAGCCCCGTGGTCGGTTCGTCAAAGAGCAATACTTTGGGCTCGCCCAACAAAGCCTGCGCCAAAGCCAGACGCTGGCGCATGCCCTTTGAATAGGTACCGACACGGCGCTTGGCCGCTTGGGAAATGCCCACACGCTCAAGCAACTCTCGGTTTTTATTGAGCGGCTGCTTTTTCAGTTTGGCGTAAAAAGCCAGGGTTTCCAAACCGGTCATGGATGGATGCAGCGCCACCGTTTCCGGCAAATAACCGATTTGACTGCGCACCGCCGCACCGGCTTTACTGCCTGTTTTCTCGCCCAACAACATCACTTCGCCCTGTGTCGGGGTAATTAAGCCGAGAATCAGCTTCATCAACGTCGATTTGCCCGCGCCGTTGTGTCCGGCCAAGCCCACGCTTTCGCCTGCTTTCAGCAACAAATCAATATTATCGACCGCGCGCTGTTCGCCGAATTGCTTGGTCACGTTTCTCAATTCAACATGATTGCTCATGGTGTTTCCTTGTGTGTTTGTTCAGACGGCCTTTTTCCACTCAGGCCGTCTGAAAGCCTTTTATTCATTTGCCTGTGCTGCCCATGCCGATTTGGTTTGCTTGGCAGCTTGCAACATTTGCGCTTTGTGTTGCAGGTAATACGGCATGGTCGGATTTTGATGGGGCTGCATCAGTGGTTTGCTGTCGACCACGCCGCCGGGCATAATCGCGGGGAACTGGCTTTGCGCCCACTTCACAATGCTCACTGCCGGACTGTTCATCAAGAGACTGGCTACCGGTGCGCGCCAGATGATTTGGTCGGTGATGCCGTTGGGGCGGTAGGCGCTGTCGCCGATGCCGTCGCCGTCAAGGTCGAATGCGCTGTTGTCGCTCCAATAATTACCGCGCCCGTCCTCCGACCAATCCAAGAAACGCGTACTGACGTATTTGACTTGACTTTCATTGTTGATAAACGAATTGTCGGTCAATTCCGTGCCTTCGATGGCGGCCGTGAAGTGAATGCCGATTTTGCATTGCTCGAAATGGTTGCCGAAGATTTTATTGTTGTTGGCATTGTAGGCAAACAGGCATTTTTCTGCCTGATAAATCACGTTATCCTGCACTTCCGATTGGTTGACGTAATTGAGCATAATGCCTTGATCACGGCTCATTACGGCAATATTGCCGCGTACTTTGATTCGGTCGGAAAACATCATGGCATAGGCGATGTTGTTGCCGATGGAAATATTATCGATAACTTCGCTGTCGTTGGTGTACATATAATGCACGGCGAAGCGTACATCATGGAAACGGTTGCCTTTATAGATGTTGAAGGTGCTGGCGTTGGAAAAAATGCCGTCACGGCCTTTGGAAATGTCGTTGCCGACCACTTGCGAACCGGGCGCGTTCCATACGGTCACGCCGTTGCCGCGCTCATTCACGCGCAGCTCGGCATTGCCGACAATTTTGTTGTCTCGCACCATGGCATCTTTGGAACCGTGTAAATAGACGCCCACAGAATTATCCAGAATATCGTTTTTTTCCACTAAAGCGTTGGTAGCGGTTTCTTCCAGATAAATGCCTGCGTCCATATCCGGCAGGCTCATGCCCGATCCGCTGACGGTAAGGTGGCGAATCACCACATCAGGCGCATGCACGCTGACCGTGCGCCCTTTTTTATCGCCTTTGATAGTGGCGGAACGGTCGGCCGGACCTTCCAAGATTAAAGGTTTATCGATGATGATTTTGGCTTGGTACACACCCGAAGCGAGCTTGAGCGTATCTCCGGCTTGGGCTTGGGCGATGATTTGATTGAGATTATCTGCGGGCGAAACGGCAATCACCGCAGCAAAGGCCGTCTGAAACCCTGCTGCGGAGAGCAGCGCACAAACAGCGTATTGCAGCGTTTTGACATTAAATAGAGTGTGCATGTGGTTTCTCTTGTTTTCAGACGGCCTGTGTCGGGGCGACAAGTTTGACATTATAACAAAACCATCTGTCTGATTTTCAAATGGCTTTGTTATAAAGGCCGTCTGAAAAGGAATTACCGTTTCAGACGGCCTGCTTTTACTCAGGTTTGATTATTTTGGTTTCACAATCATTTGGCCTGACATTTCCATGTGCAAAGCGTGGCAGAACCATTGGCAGTAGTACCAATGTACGCCCGGACGGTGGGCGGTAAAGGTAATCGAGCTGGTTTGCTGCGGGCCGACTTCCATGGCAATACCATAGCCTTCCAAAGTAAAGCCGTGGGTCAAGTCTTCGATGGTTTCGACGTTAGTCACGACCACAGTTACTTCATCACCTTGATTCACTTCAAATTGCGGTACGCTGAATGCAGGCGCAACGGCAGTCATATACACGCGTACTTTATTGCCTTCGCGCACCACTTTGGCGGCTTTTTCCAACTCAACGCCGTCTTTGGCAGCCATGTCGGCGGCATCTTTCCACCACCAGGCGTGTTTGGTGCGATCCCAAGTTTTGCCCGGGTTTACTTTAGACGCGGCCACCAAACAGAAGTCGTGCGGTTCGGCAAAAGTCGGATTATCGTGCACCAATTTCATCTCGTCGCCTGAAATGTCGATCAATTGGTCACACTCAGGCTTCAGCGGACCGGCATTCAAGAAACGGTCTTTCGAGAATTTATTCAAAGATACCAACCATTTACCGTCAGCCTCTTTGGTTTCGCCCATGGTAGTGTGGTTGTGACCCGGTTGGTAGTGAACATCGATTTTCTGCTTAATCGGATCGATTTTCTCTCCGGCATAAGCTTTAATCGCATCTTCGATGTTCCATTTCGCCATTTGGCTGTCGATAAACAAAGTGGTGTAGGCGTTGCCACGGCCGTCAAATGCGGTATGCAACGGGCCTAAACCCAATTGCGGTTCGGCCACGACAACATCGCGCGGCTGGATTTTACCGGCAAATAAATCATCGAGTTTGCTTACGTCCAAAACGGTCACTGTCGGAGACAATTTGCCGTTGAGCATGATGTATTTGCCGTCAGGCGAAGCATTACAGCCGTGCGGTGAGTTTGGCACCGGAATGTAGCGGGTATATTTAGAATTGGCTTCGGCGCGGCCGTCGAGCATTTTCACACCGTTGACCTCTTTAAAGTCACCGTTTTTAATGCCCGCTTCAATCGCCGCCAAGTCAAACACGACTACCCAGTCCTGTTCGTTGGCGGAAGCAGCCTGCACGGTCAAACCGCGCTCGGAGTTGTAGCAGGTTGAGAACGAATATTTGCCTTGGTAGTCGGCATCGCCATTGTCCAAATTGCCGTCTACCAATACCTGCCATGCAATGTCCATGGTTTCGCCGTCGATGGCGGTATAGACCGAATACCAGGTTTTCGGATCGTCCACCTTGCCGCCGAAGCCGTCGACAGGTACGATATGTTCGCCGTTGGCAAATACATAACCGGTTTTCGGATAACGTTGCGGACGCAAACCATGGATACCGGAAGCATTCGGAATCTCAACGATTTTGTCGGTTTTCATAATTCCCAAATCCACGCGGCACACACGATTGTTGGCTTTATCATTAGCGTAAGCATAGCGGCCATCGTACGTTTGGTCGGTAAACGACAAGTGAGGGTGGTGCAAATCGCCATTTGGGAGGCAGCGCAAACCGCTGGCTTTCAAAAATGCATTGGTTTCAGGCGTATTTTTTTCGTTCAAAATACGCAGGCTCTCGTTGGTACGGCCCCAACCGGTGGCGCTGTCCATATTGAATACCGGTATGCGCATCAGCTCGCGCATAGACGGCAGACCGATTAAACGCATTTCACCGGATTGTCCGCCTGACAAGAAGCCGTAGTATTGATCCAGTTCGCCCGGACCTACGTGGATAGACTGGCCGCCTTCGCTGCTGTGTGCATCCGCTTTGGCCGCCGGTGCAGCACTGCCGGCACCGGAAGCCGTGCCTTTATCGCTCTCAGCATTGGAACAACCGGCCAAACCCAACAAGCCCGCACCGGCAATACCGGCACCGGAAGCTGCGGCAGTACCTAAGAATGAACGTCGGCTTAAGCCGTTTTGTTCTAATTTTTCGTCTGACATAAAACTCTCCTTGGAATGAAATTCGGTATTTGTCTTTTCAGACGGCCTACCGTGGGATAAGGGAAACTGACTCGTCATTTTCCAACAGTGATTTTTGCACCGGGTTTCACAAAGTGCACCACATGCTCATTGGCCTTGGCGGTTTGCTCGGCTTCATGTTCCGATTTGGCCGCAGCTTGGCGTTGTTTTTTCTTGTTGGTCGCGACTACTTGCGGACAACGTGTTTCATGGTGATACATCACTTGGCAGTGAAGGCATTGAATACACTCGTTCGGATGAATATCACCTTCGGGCGCAATCGCTTGAACCGGGCATTCGTGCGTACAAATCTGACACGGGTTACCACACATTTTGTAGCGGCGCAGCCAGTCAAAAATACGGAAGCGTGCGGGAATCGCAATCGCTGCACCCAAAGGGCATAAGTAACGGCAAAAGAAGCGTTCGATAAACAAACCGGCTGCCAACAATGCCACAGCGAACAATACAAACCACCATTCGCGCATGAATTTCAAAATAATCGCGGTTTTAAACGGCTCGATTTCGGCAAAATGCTCGGCCAAGCCCAAGTCGTAGAGCGAAATCGCCAGCAAACCGAAGAAAATCACGTATTTAATCGCGCTCAAGCGTGTGTGCAGCAGATGCGGCACGGTAATTTGCTTCACACCCAATTTTTTCGCCAAGCGGTTGGTCAATTCCTGCAAAGAGCCAAACGGACACAACCAGCCGCAGAAAGTGCCACGGTTCCACAGCAACATGGCCGCTGCCGTAAACAACCACAAAATGAACACCAGCGGATCCATTAGGAAGAATTCCCAGTGGAAATCAGTCAAAATGGCGGAAAACAGCGTCAAGGTATTCACCACCGACAATTGAGCCTGTGCATACCAGCCGATATAAACCAAAGTAAAGGTTAGGAAGGCAATACGAAAACGGTCATACCATTTTTCATAGCGGACAATCCAGTCTTGGAACAAGAACACCAGCAGCAAAATGGTTAATGCAATGCCGACCACGATAATCTGCGCTTTTTTCACCCGCCAAATCTGTTTCCACAATTGGCTGGATACACCGTTATCGGTTGCGGCTTCCAAAATGCCAGCGGTTTGGTTGGCCAATTTTCGGCCTTCGGCGGCAGGTGCTTCAATCGGCGCGGTGATGGTGACCGGTTCGGCATCAGGATCGTCAACGTAATAACCTTGCGGCAATTCGTAGGCCAAATCGGCAGTGACAAACGCTTTGTCGTTCACGCTCAATACGCGCTGAATCATCAATTGCAAACGCCACGGTTCGGCAGCATCAAATGTCACATCTTCCGGAATGGTGAACCAAGATACTTCTTTAAATGCCGGCGCACCTTCTGCCGCCAAAGCCACTACGCGCTCGTGTTGCGCATCGGTAAAGCGGAAGCTGTTGTCACCTTGAATCATCTCGATGCGATCAAAAATACCTCCGCGCACATAGCCCGAGCCTTTCCAAGAATAACGCCCTTCACCGGCCACCATAATCGCTTGCTGTCCCGGTTTCAGACGGCGTTGTAAATTGTTCCAACCTGATTCACCCAATAAACTTTTACCGATGGAAGGCTGGCTCACCACCGCCACATACATATCGACAAAAGTATCATCGCCCGGCCCTTCTTCAGTGTGTTCAGCAACGCCTTCTTTGCCGCTTTGTTCAAATAATTTATTGGCTTCGTCCACCGTCATGTGCAGCTTGGTAACGGCTTTTTGTTCCAGCAAGGCATTCCATGATTGGATGTCTTGTTTGTCCATACCTACAGCACGGCGCGGACGGGTTTGCACCGCAGCCGTTTGGGCAGCAGAAGCACCTACAGCAGCCACAGCCGCTGTAGGTGCTTCTGTACTAAGTCGGTATTGTTGGGCAATGGCTTTAATCGAGCGCTGCATGCTGTCGTTAATCACCATCAGCGTCACGGTAGCACCGCTAATAATATCGGAAGGCGCCACGCCCGGTTTCGGTGGTGTGGTAATGAAATTCAGGCCGATATAGTCATCAATAAATTTATCGACACGTGATTGCGGGATGCCGATAAGCATAATCGGCTCATTGTGCGCCGCCAATTTGGCGCCGGCAATCGTACCGTCATTGGCTAAGGCTACCATGGTATCGATGGGTTTGCTCGAATAACCGCGTGTATTCACGACATCGGTGGTGATGAACACCAAACCCAGTTGCTCATCACCTTTGTACACACGCGCCACCATCGGCTTGCCTTCAGGTTCACCGTAGCGGTCGGCCGTCGGAAAAATTTCAGATGGCTGTACTTTGCTCAAAAATTCCGGCAGACGTTCCGCATGAGCCGGCAGACTGATCATCATCAAAACCAAAGCCAGCGCTACTGTAACCATCCGCTTGAGCAGGCTGCTATCCTCTGCTCTATCCCTGTCAAACCCGGACATAACCTATCCCTGATGACTCGATTACTCAAAACAATAATATTATATGAATCATTCAGTATCCATAATTTGATATATGTCAAGCTTACAAAGCTTAAAGTGTATTTATATTGGTTCAATAATTCTTTATAGCTAAAGCAGATACAAATAACGCTATGAATCAGGAATAATTGATTAACTTCCCATATCGGCCTATAAAGTTCATTTTATTTCAATCAAATTTCATTTAATATGATCGAATAATCAATAGGCCGTCTAAAAATACTACCAATGGTTTTTTCAGACGGCCTTGATATAAGTTAAATGTATTTAAATGATTGACCAGGAAAAATGCCGTCTGAAATGTTCAGACGGCATTTTTTGCTCGCGGGTAAAAATTAGTTTTTGTCCAAATCTACCAATTTGTTTTTCGCAATCCAAGGCATCATCGAACGCAATTGCGCGCCGACTTTCTCGATTTGGTGATCAGCATTCAAGCGGCGACGGGCAGTCATCGAAGCGTAATTGGCCGCTCCTTCTTGGATAAACATTTTCGCGTATTCACCGGATTGAATGCGGTACAAGGCTTTCTTCATGGCTTCTTTGGTAGCCGGAGTCACCACTTCAGGGCCGGTCACGTATTCACCGTACTCGGCATTATTCGAAATTGAGTAGTTCATGTTGGCAATACCGCCCTCATACATCAAATCTACAATCAGTTTCAATTCGTGCAAGCACTCGAAGTAAGCCATTTCCGGAGCGTAACCGGCTTCAACCAAAGTTTCAAAACCACATTTCACCAATTCAACCGCACCGCCACACAATACGGCTTGCTCACCGAACAAGTCGGTTTCGGTTTCTTCGCGGAAATTGGTTTCAATCACGCCGCCTTTGGTGCCGCCATTGGCCGCTGCATAAGACAAGGCGATGTCGCGCGCTTTACCGGAATTGTCTTGATAAACAGCGATCAATGAAGGTACGCCACCGCCTTTCAAGAACTCGCTGCGTACCGTGTGGCCAGGGCCTTTAGGCGCAACCATGATTACGTCTACGTTTGATGGCGGCACGATTTGGTTGTAGTGCACGTTGAATCCGTGAGCAAACGCCAAAGCCGCACCGTCTTTCAGGTTAGGCGCAATTTCGTTTTTGTACACAACCGGCTGGTTTTCATCCGGCAACAAAATCATCACAACATCGGCATCTTTAGTGGCTTCGGCAACGGTTTTCACGTTATGGCCGGCTTTAACGGCTTTGTCCCAAGAAGTACCTTGACGCAAACCGATTACCACGTTTACGCCTGAATCTTTCAGGTTGGCAGCGTGGGCATGACCTTGCGAGCCATAACCGATGATGGCAACGGTTTTGCCTTTGATTAATGACAGGTCGGCGTCTTTATCGTAATAAACTTGCATTTCAATTCCTTTTATTTGAATAGGTTTGTTGAGTTAACTTTAAAAAATCAGATGGAGAGTTCTTCGAGCATCACGATTTCAAGATTATCGGTTTTACCGTCGATGGCTTGGACAAATGCCTGAAAATGCTCGCTGGCATTGTGCTCATCCACCGCTGCTTGCGATTGCCAACTTTCAACAAAAACAAAGCGGTTGGGATTTTGGATGTCCTGATGCAAATCATAGCTGTTGTTCCCCGTTTCGGCACGGCTGGCTTGAACCAACTGCATGAATTGGGCAGACAATGTTTCTCGGTATTCAGGTTTTACAGTAATCAACGCAACAATCTTAATAATCGACATCTCAAATTCTCGTGTATTGGCTTTCAGATGGCCTCGAATCTTTTAACAGGCCGTCTGAAAAGCATGGTATCAAATTTTCAAAATACGTTCGCCGCGGCCAATACCGGCTGCGCCCGTGCGTACAGTTTCCAAAATTTGTGCGCGCCCTACGGTTTCTAAGAAAGAATCCAATTTGTCGCTGGAGCCGGTGATTTCTATGGTGTAGCTGCGATCAGTCACGTCAACCACATGACCACGGTAAATCTCAGTCAGGCGAACAAATTCATCGCGGTCTTTGCCGGCAGCACGCACTTTCACCAACATCAATTCGCGTTCGACAAAACGGCTTTCGTTCAAATCGACCACTTTAATCACTTCGACCAGCTTGTTCAACTGCTTGGTAATCTGCTCTAGCACGCTGTCGTCACCGTGGGTGACGATGGTCATGCGCGACAAGGTTTTGTCTTCCGTTGCAGCCACCGACAATGAATCGATGTTGTAGTCGCGCGCTGAAAACAGGCCGACCACACGGCTCATCGCACCGGATTCGTTTTCCATCAGAATGGACAAAATGTGTCTCATGGCACGCTCCTTGTATCGTAATCACGATCGTTAACATCGTTTACGTCGCTGTCGGCTTTGGTTTCGCGCATATGCACCGGCAACACCATCTCATCAAGACCTTTGCCGTTGCCCACCATCGGGAACACGTTTTGTTTTTTATCGGTGATGAAATCCATAAACACCAAGCGACCTTCGCGGTTGTGCTGCAGGGCTTGGCGAATCGCGTCTTCCACTTCAGACGGCTTGGTCACACGGATACCCACGTGGCCGTAAGCCTCAGCCAGCTTCACAAAATCCGGCAATGAATCAAAATAAGTTTCCGATTCGCGGTTGCTGTAGTAAAGCTCCTGCCATTGGCGCACCATACCGAGATAACCGTTATTCAGGGTCACAACGGTAAGCGGTATTTTATATTGGAAGCAGGTCGATAATTCTTGGATATTCATCTGAATCGACCCTTCGCCGGTGATACAGAATACATCCTGCTCCGGTGCCGCCAGTTTCGCACCCATTGCATAAGGCAAACCGACACCCATCGTGCCCAAACCGCCGGAATTCAACCATTGGCGCGGACGCTCAAACGGGTAATATTGGGCGGCAAACATTTGGTGCTGCCCCACGTCGGATGTAATAATGGCCGAATTATTGGTGATTTCCGCCAATTTTTTCACCACAAACTGCGGCTTGATGGTTTCTTCGTCTTGTTCAAACCACAAGCAGTCGCGACTGCGCCATGATTCGATGTTTTTCCACCATTTATCCAAATGCTCGCGACTCGGTACGGATTGCTGCTTGTTCACCAGGCACACCATTTCGGCCAATACATTTTTCACATCGCCCACAATCGGAATATCGGCTTTAACGCGCTTGGCAATACTGGACGGGTCAACATCGACATGAATGATTTTTTTCGGTTTTTCCAAGAATTTGGATGGCACAGACACCACGCGGTCATCAAAGCGCGCACCCACGGCCAACACCACATCGGCATCCTGCATGGCCAAGTTGGCTTCGTAGGTACCGTGCATGCCCAGCATGCCGAGATATTGACGGTCGCTGGAAGGTACTGCGCCCAAACCCATTAAGGTACCGACGCATGGCGCACCGGTAGCGTGTACCAATTCGACCAACTCTTGGCTGGCATTACCCAATACGATACCGCCGCCGAAATAGATAATCGGGCGTTTGGCAGAAGCAAACATCTGCACCGCTTTTTTAATCTGACCGGTGTGACCTTGCACCACCGGCTGATAAGAGCGGATGAAAATATCTTCTTGCGGATAGCTGAATTTTGCCATCGCCTGCGTCACGTCTTTCGGCACATCGATTACCACGGGGCCGGGACGGCCGCCGGCGGCGATTTGGAACGCTTTTTTGATGGTATTGGCCAAATCGTTGATGTCGGTCACCAAGAAATTGTGTTTCACACACGGACGGGTAATGCCGATGGTGTCAACTTCCTGAAAAGCATCGCTGCCGATGGCTGGCGTACCGACCTGACCGGTGATGATAACCATCGGAATCGAATCCGAATAGGCCGTAGCGATACCGGTCACCGCGTTGGTCGCACCAGGGCCGGATGTCACTAAAGCCACGCCAACCTTGCCGCTGGTACGCGCATACGCATCGGCTGCATGAACGGCTGCCTGTTCGTGTCTGGTCAGGATGTGCTGGAATTTATTGAGCTGGTAGATGGCATCGTAGATTTCGAGAACTGCGCCGCCCGGATAGCCGAAAACGTATTCAACGCCTTCTGCCTTGAGACTTTGCACAATGATTTGTGCGCCTGATAATTGCATAACAACCTCTTTTATAGGGCGTTAAACCAACAGCAACAGCAGCTTCGTCACAGCACCTGTAATGCAAGCCTATCAAGTAGCGGTTTAGGGTACGCACATTGCTAGGACACGACGACAGCCAATCCGTTCGGACAATTGGATTAAGGCTCAGAGTTTATGAAAATGAAGAAGCCCAACGATAACCTAATCTGCGTTTTCAGGCAAGACAAAATTTTCGTCTTTTAACATTATTTTTATTAAATTTAATTACTGTTTGATTTTTATAAAATAAATATCCACAAATCGGCTATACTTTTCTAATTGTCATACCGTAATTGTCTACAGTTTGAATAAACACTCAAAGGATAATAACAGGCCGTCTGAAATTTTTAAATTTTCAGACGGCCTGTTTATTAATCATGATTGCGACGATTCGCCTTAGCCAACACAGCTTTCAATAATTTTTCCGTACGGCTAAACACGTCTTGGCCGCTTAATGAATCGGAATGCTCGCCCCACACCGCCAAAGCCGCTCCGCCTATCGCTTGTTGTTGCGATTGAGATAAGGCGTTTTTACTGTTGGCATCATCCCACACACCTAAGTTCCAATGCTGCTCGACATCACGAATGGCGTAATCGGTATCGTGCGAAGAACCGACATCCGGGCCGGGGATAAAATAAAGATAATAGGAATTGTAGTTCCACACTTTAAAACCGGCTTCAATCAATTCCGGCATACTGGCACGCAGATTGCGGCGTTTACTACGTTCCGTTTTATCTTGCGCATTCCCGTCGTAGCTCCAATAGGTCACTTCAATTTGTCGGTTTAAATCGGTCAAACTTTGCTTAATCAAACCATCATTCCACATCTGGGTTTTCCAACCTCTGCGATTGAGAAAATCAGCCAGCCGGTTTACATAAGCAACAAACTCAGGATGACTTTCTACGCTGTAGCCGAACTCATCACCACCGATATGAAAACGTTTGCTGTACGGGAATTTAGCCATCACTTCCGCCATTAAGGATTCAACCAAAGCGATACTTTGCGGATTAGTAATGTCGATTTCATCATCCACCACCTTTGATTTGATCGACCGCACATAATCTGCGCCGCGATGATGCGTGAGTAGCGTAAAAATACCGTTCATATGGTTCGGACTACCCAACTCCGGTATCAATTCAATCTTCTTTTCATGCGCATAGGCCACAATTTCGCCCAACTGCGCATCGCTCAAAAAAAGTTTGCCGGTTTGCGGATTGCGGTAAAGGCCGTCTGAAACGTCTGCATCCACTGCTTTTTGATTCAACAACTCACTTTCCAATCCATAGTTCTCATGATCGGAAAAATGCAGATGTAGAAAACCGCCACCATTTTCAGCGAGCGTGTCGATATATTGCTTGATCACCGCCACCGAATAATAACGGCGCGCGTTATCCAGCATCAGGCCATTATGTTTGACTTGTACCGGCAAAGCAGCCACATGCAATGAAGAACTACCGCAGCCGGCATTGGCCAATAATAAACAAGCCATGATTAAATATAAAAAGAATCTTTGCAGCAATGACCACAAAGTAGAGAATTGTTTTTTCATGATGAAATCCGTGGAAATAAAATTTGACAGATTTCCCGCTGGCAAATGAATGCCACTCCCAAAAATAATGATGAAATAAAATATAGGGCTGTACTAGATAACTAGGGAAATCTAATTTCAGGTTAGAATAATCCCTATGAGAAGAAGCCGTTTAAGTCAGTACAAGCAAAACAAACTAATTGAACTGTTTATTGCGGGTGTTACTGCCCGTACTGCAGCTCAATTAGCCGGTGTTAATAAAAACACGGCAGCCTATTGCTTTCATCGTTTGCGCGTACTGATTTTCCATAACAGCCCGCATCCGGAAATGTCTGATGGCGGAGTAGAAGTTGATGAAAGCTGTTTTGGCGGACAGCGCAAAGACAAACGCGGTCGCGGTGCAGCCGGCAAAGTCGCTGTATTCGGGCTTCTGAAGCGCAACGGCAAGGTTTGCACCGTTGCCGTGCCCAATACTTTATTGCCGGTAATACGTGAGCAAGTAAAGCCTGACAGTATTGTTTACACTGATTGTTACAAAAGCTATGACGTACTTGATGTGAGTGAGTTTAGCCACTTTCGCATCAATCACAGCACTCACTTTGCTGATCGGCAAAATCACATCAACGGAATTGAGAACTTTTGGAATCAGGCAAAACGCCGCTTACGTAAGTTTAACGGCATTCCCAAAGAACATTTTGGGCTGTATTTGAAGGAATGTGAATGGCATTTTAACCACATTGAAATAAAAGTTCAAATTTCTATTTTAAAACAATTAGTAAAGCAGAATTTATTCTTGTTATCTAGTACAGCCCCTAAAATATTATGTTTTTATAACGCAAAAACAAGAACGGCCGCTTAAAAGCGACCGTTTCCAGAATTTGGTGCCCAGGGTCGGACTCGAACCGACACACCTTGCGGCGGGGGATTTTGAGTCCCCTGCGTCTACCAATTTCGCCACCTGGGCGGTGAAGAAGTCGCTATTATAGCCGGCATAAAAAACTTGTAAAGTGCTTCGAATGATTTTTTTGACAATTAAATGACAATTTATTGATTAAAAATGAAATTATATTTATCAAATGAAAATTTTATTCGACGCTTATACGCAGCCCAAATGCGCATCTATCATTAAAATAGATCAAAATAGATCAATTTTTGATAAATTTTCTATAAAATTCTCTATAAACTGCTACATTTCAGCGGGCAAAAGCGTTAAGATACGGATATGTTGTTTCACCAATTACTAAACCAAATCGGAGAATACCATGCCCATCACAGCCAAAAAATTTGTATTCAGCGTTTTTACCTTAGCTGCTCTGGCTGCGTGCCAACCTAAAGAAGAAGCTGCACCCAAAGCACCTGAAGCGCCTGCTTCTACTGCACAAAGCGCCAAAGCCGCACCTGCCGGAAAAGCGGTTGTGCCGGGTCAAATCAACGGCACCGATATGCGCAAAGAAGACATCGGCGGCGATTTTGAAATGACCGATGGGGACGGCAAGCCATTTAAATTAAGCGATTTGAAAGGCAATGTGGTGGTGCTCTCATTTGGTTACACCCACTGCCCTGACGTTTGCCCGACTGAATTGCTGACCTACAGCGACACTTTAAAACAACTGGGGGACGATGCCAAAAACGTCAAAGTCGTATTCGCCAGTGTTGACCCTGAACGCGACACGCCGGAGCTGATCGGCAAATACGCCAAACAATTCCACCCTGATTTCATCGGCATTACCGCCACCGAAGGCCAAGCCCTGCCGTTGATTAAGCAGCAATACCGCGTGGTATCTGCCAAAGTCAACCAAAAAGAAGACAGCACCAACTATCTGGTCGACCACACCTCAGGCGCGTATCTAATTGATAAAGAAGGCGAAGTTGCCATCTTTTCCCCATACGGCACCGAGCCTGATGCCGTTGCCGCCGACATTCGCACTTTATTATAATCCATGCCGTCTGAAAACTTTTTTCAGACGGCCTTTCGCTATCCATACACCCCCAAACAGAACAGAACCCACAATGACTGACAACGCATTAACCATTGCCCTCTCCAAAGGCCGGATTTTTGAAGAAACCCTTCCCTTGCTGGCTGCTGCCGGTATCGTCCCAACCGAAAGCCCTGAAGAATCACGCAAACTCATCATCGGCACCAATCACGACAATATTCGTTTGGTGATTGTACGCGCAAGCGACGTGCCAACTTATGTACAATACGGCGCGGCCGATTTCGGCATTGGCGGCAAAGACGTCTTAATCGAACACGGCGGCGACGGTTTATATCAGCCGCTCGATTTACAGATTGCCAAATGCCGCATGATGGTTGCCGTGCGTAAAGGCTTTGATTACAAAAGCGTTTCCCATCCTGGCAGCCGTTTACGCATTGCTACCAAATACCCGAATATCGCGGCGGAACATTTCTCCGCCAAAGGTGTTCACGTCGACATCATCAAACTTTACGGCTCGATGGAACTTGCGCCGCTGGTTGGTTTGAGCGATGCGATTGTCGATTTGGTTTCCACCGGCGGCACGCTCAGAGCCAACAATCTTGAAGCCGTGGAACACATCGTCGATATTTCCAGCCGCTTGGTGGTCAACAAAGCTGCACTGAAAACCAAACACACCCTGCTTGAGCCGATTATCCAAGCCTTTTCCGGCGCGGTAAACGGCGGAAAATAATATTTTTCAGACGGCCTTAAAAGGACAGCAATCAAAATATATAACAAAAAACCAGTTGTTTTAATTACTGCTGACAATGCCAATTCAAATATTATTGAGCCGCTACTTACAGAAATTGCCCAATACGGCATTGTCAGTGTTAAACGAATTTATGGGGACTGGAGCAGTGGCTGCCGTAGGTAATTATATTCGTAAAATCAGCCCAGACTTCGATCAACGTAGCGATGGTTTTCCAAAGCTGACCGATTTAATTCACAGCCTACCATTACTGGAATTAAAACAAAAAAACAATAGTCATAGTTTTTTGTCCGTCGTCAAAGTGACAGGCGCTTTATCCGTATAGTCCAAAGCATTATCAGCCAATATGCTGATTCTGAAAGAAAGCCGGAATTAGTCAAAGTATGTTCCCGTATTTAAGCAAGCTGACTCAGACTTTAATCCTGAAACATTTGGGCATACATCCGTATCAAGAGCGATTTGAAGTATACATACAGGTTGGATAGAGTTCTTCGGCTGCGAAGGAAAAACGTTTGCCCAAAATGTAAAAATTACGCAATAGATCAACAGAATAGGATAAACATGAAATACCTCAACACCCAATCCCCCGATTTCCAAGCCGAACTCAAAGCGCTGCTGGCTTTTGAAACCGCGCAAGACCCGAAAATCGACCAAATCGTGGCCGACATCTGCGCCGACGTGCAAAAGCGCGGCGATGCGGCTGTAATCGAATACACCAATAAATTCGACGGCACGGCGGCACAAACCTTCGCCGATTTAACCTTAAGCCAAGAAGATTTGAAAAACGCCTTCGAACGCCTGCCCGAAAATGTTCAGACGGCCTTGAAAACCGCCGCCGCGCGCGTGGAAAGCTACCACCAACGCCAAAAACTGGAATCGTGGACATACACCGATGAAGACGGCACGCTGTTGGGCCAGCAAATCACCGCGCTCGACCGCGTCGGCATTTATGTGCCCGGCGGCAAAGCGGCCTATCCCAGCTCGGTGATTATGAACGCCATGCCCGCGCACGTGGCCGGCGTGCCAGAAATCATCATGGTGGTGCCGACCCCGAAAGGCGAACGCAACGACATTGTGCTGGCGGCGGCTTATGTGGCGGGCGTAACCAAAGTGTTTACTATTGGCGGCGCGCAAGCCGTGACCGCGCTGGCTTACGGCACCGAAACCGTGCCGCAGGTCGATAAAATCACCGGCCCCGGCAATGCTTTTGTGGCCGCCGCCAAACGCCGCGTGTTCGGCGTGGTGGGCATAGACATGGTGGCCGGGCCGTCTGAAATTCTGGTGATTGCCGACGGCAGCACGCCCGCCGATTGGGTGGCGATGGATTTGTTCAGCCAGGCCGAACACGACGAAATCGCCCAAGCCATTCTGATTGCCACTTCACAAACGTATTTGGACGAAGTGAAAACGGCGATGGACAAACTGATTGAAGAAATGCCGCGCCGCGACATTATCGAAGCCTCGCTGGGCAACCGCGGTGCGTTTGTGTTGACAAAAGATTTGGACGAAGCCTGCGAAATCGCCAACTATATTGCGCCCGAACACTTGGAATTATCGGTGGAAAACGCCGATCAATGGGCGAAGAAAATCCGCCATGCCGGCGCGATTTTTATGGGCAGATACACCAGCGAGAGCTTGGGCGACTATTGCGCCGGCCCCAACCACGTGCTGCCCACCAGCCGCACCGCCCGTTTCTCGTCGCCCTTGGGCACCTACGATTTCCAAAAACGCTCGAGCCTGATTCAGGTATCCGAAGCGGGCGCGCAAAAACTGGGCAAAACCGCCAGCATTTTGGCACACGGCGAAATGCTCACCGCCCATGCGCGCGCGGCCGAATTCCGTTTGAAAGATTGATGGTGTCAATAATAAAGGCCGTCTGAAAATGAATGTTTCAGACGGCCTTTATTATTAAATCTTTTGATTATTGAATATCCAACGGTACGCGCCATTGTGGTGCCGGATAGGCTTCGTCCAAAACCGCATATTGCTCGGGCGACAAACAAATATCCAAGCAATCGACCAATTCTTTCATATGCGCCGTTTTGCCGGTGCGCGGAATCGATACCATGTTTGACTGCGCCAAAGTAAAACACAGCAACACTTGATACACGCTGATATTGAGCTCAGCCGCCACCTGGCGAACAGCCGGGTGGCGCAGCAAATCGTCCTGCAAATCACCCGCCTGCGCCAGCGGACAGTAGGCAATAGTAGAAATCGCGTTAGCATCCTGCCATGGCTTCAGCGCAAACTCGATACCGCGTGAGCCCAAATGATACAACACTTCATTGGTTTCGCAATGGATGCCGCCGGCTTCGTGCAATTCCTGCATATCTTCCAAATCAAAGTTCGACACGCCCCACGCTTTGATTTTGCCTTTTTGCACCATGTTTTCCATTAATTCGACCGTTTCGGCCAACGGCGTGGCACCGCGCCAATGATAAAGATACATATCCAAATAATCGGTTTGAAGTTGGCGCAATGAGGCATCCAAGCTGCACTCCAAATTGTGGCGGTTGGCATTGCTCGGCAACACTTTGGAAATCAAATAAATGCTGTCGCGAGCAAAAGGCTGAATCGCCTCGCCAACTAGATTTTCCGAGCGTCCGTTGCCATACATTTCGGCAGTATCGATAATCGACACGCCGTGTTCCAAACCGTAGCGCAATGCGGCAATTTCTTCTTGGCGCGAGGCAGCGTAATCGCCGAGGTGCCATGTTCCCATGCCTAATTTACCGTGATTGAGCAGCGTATTGTTTACCATGATGATTCTCCGATTGGGATACTGGTTTAGTTTAGTCTTATTTTTCTTGGCCTGCTTTAATAATCTGACCACCTTTTCAGACGTGCCTCAAACGTTTTACGGCCGTATCGTTTCTTAAGATATGATTTTTATTATAATTTATTAGTTATTATGGCTTACTGAATTAGCCTTATAAGTGAAAAAATCTGGCGGAATGTGACAAAAAACCATCCATTCCTGTTAAAATCCGAAAGATTTTATTTGTTCATCCATTTGAATATTTTTAAATTGCTCTTTCTTTAAAACGCAGTTTCAGACGGCCCCAACCAGCAATAATCTATTATTTAACAATAAAAACAACGATTAATCATCAAGCTGATAATCGAATAAATTTATTTGATTTTAAAGGAAATGTGTCGTCATTCCAAATACCGACGTCGGTGGCCAGACTCAACGCCATCGGCTTGCCCGTTTTTTTTAACCTAGTAAGAAGTAACGCATCTCTATGATTAAGATAAAAAAAGGCTTAGACCTGCCTATTGCAGGCCGACCGGAGCAAACCATCTATGATGGTCCGGCCATTACCGAAGTCGCGTTGCTTGGCGAAGAGTATGTCGGCATGCGCCCCTCGATGAAAGTCAAGGAAGGCGATGTCGTCAAAAAAGGCCAAGTATTGTTTGAAGACAAGAAAAATCCGGGCGTGGTGTTTACCGCTCCGGCTTCAGGCACCATCACGGCGATTAACCGTGGTGAAAAACGCGTATTGCAATCTGTGGTCATTTCCGTTGCAGGCAGCGATGAAATCACCTTCAAGCAATATTCTGCCGAAGCTTTATCGGGTTTAAGCGGTGATGAAGTGCGCGCAAATCTGATTCAATCAGGCTTGTGGACTGCCTTGCGTACCCGCCCGTTCAGCAAAACGCCTGCGGTTGATGCCAACCCTGCGGCGATTTTTGTGAACGCCATGGACACCAACCCTTTGGCTGCCGACCCGACCGTAATCATCGCCGAGAAAGCGGCTGACTTTACCAACGGCTTGCGCGTATTGAGCCGATTGACTGAACGTACGGTTCATGTGTGCAAAGCAGCCGGTGCCAATGTGCCGTCTGAAAGCGCAGCCAATATTGCTGTGCACGAATTCGACGGCCCGCATCCGGCCGGTTTGAGCGGCACGCATATCCACTTTATCGAACCGGTCGGCGCGAACAAAACCGTGTGGACCATCAACTACCAAGATGTGATTGCCATCGGCCAACTGTTTACCACAGGCCGTCTGAATACCGAACGCGTCGTCGCTTTGGGCGGTTCGCAGGTCAACAAACCGCGTCTGTTGCGTACCGTGTTGGGTGCCAACCTTTCCCAACTTACCGCCGGCGAATTGGTCAATGCCGATAACCGCGTGATTTCCGGCTCCGTGTTAAACGGCGGCATCGCCACCGGACCGCACGACTATCTCGGCCGTTATCACAATCAAGTGTCGGTGTTGGAAGAAGGCCGCCACAAAGAATTTTTCGGCTGGATTGCACCGCAAGCTGAGAAATACACCATTACCCGCACCACACTCGGTCATTTTCTCAAAAGCAAACTCTTCAAGTTCAACACGGCCGTCAACGGTGGCGACCGCGCCATGGTACCAATCGGCACATATGAACGCATCATGCCGCTCGATATCCTGCCGACCTTACTTCTGCGTGATTTGATTGTCGGCGACACCGACGGCGCGCAAGCCTTGGGTTGTCTGGAATTGGACGAAGAAGATTTGGCCTTGTGCAGCTTCGTTTGCCCGGGCAAATACGAATACGGCCCGCTGTTGCGCAAAGTGCTGGATACTATTGAGAAGGAAGGCTGATTATGGGCTTGAAACATTTTTTGGAAAAAATCGAACCGCACTTCCTGCCGGGCGGCAAACACGAAAAGTGGTACGCGCTGTATGAAGCGGCGGCAACGATTTTCTATACGCAAGGTGCGGTAACGCGCAAAGCAGCACACGTCCGCGATGCGCTCGACTCCAAGCGTATGATGATTATGGTATGGCTGGCACTGTTCCCGGCCATGTTCTACGGTATGTACAACGTGGGTGCGCAAGCATTCGGCGTGTTGACACCTGAATTATTGCAACAAAGCATCGCCAATGATTGGCATTATGCCTTAGCCAATGCGCTGGGTATCAATATGGCTGCGGATGCGGGCTGGTTGAGCAAAATGCTCTTCGGTGCGATTTTCTTTGTGCCGATTTACGCCACCGTATTTATCGTGGGCGGCTTCTGGGAAGTATTGTTTGCCATGATCCGCAAACATGAAATCAACGAAGGCTTCTTCGTCACTTCGATTCTGTTTGCCTTAATTGTTCCCCCTACCCTGCCGTTGTGGCAGGCCGCCTTGGGTATTACCTTTGGTGTGGTGGTGGCGAAAGAAGTGTTCGGCGGCACCGGCAAAAACTTCATGAATCCGGCGCTGGCAGGCCGTGCATTCCTGTTCTTTGCTTACCCTGCCAACATCAGCGGCGATAAAGTATGGACTGCCGTTGACGGCTACTCAGGTGCAACCGCTTTGGCGCAATGGGCTTCAGACGGCATGGCCGGTTTGAAAAACGTTGCCACCGGCCAGCCGATTACTTGGATGGATGCTTTCATCGGTAATATGCCGGGCTCGGTTGGCGAAGTATCAACCATCGCCCTGATTATCGGCGGTTTGATGATTGTGTTCGCCCGCATCGCTTCTTGGCGCATTATTGTCGGCGTGATGATCGGTATGATTGCCACTTCCTTGCTGTTTAACGCCATCGGCTCCGACACCAATCCGATGTTTGCCATGCCTTGGTACTGGCATTTGGTATTGGGCGGTTTTGCCATCGGTATGCTGTTTATGGCAACCGATCCGGTTTCTGCTTCGTTTACCAACACCGGTAAATGGTGGTACGGCGCATTAATCGGTGTGATGGCCGTGTTAATCCGCGTGGTTAACCCGGCCTATCCGGAAGGCATGATGTTGGCCATCCTGTTTGCCAACCTGTTTGCCCCGATTTTCGACTACATCGTCGCACAAGCGAACATCAAACGCAGAAAGGCGCGCACCAATGGCTAAATTCAATAAAGACAGCTTCGGCGGCACGCTGGCCGTCGTGATTGTGGTAAGCTTGGTTTGTTCTGTGGTGGTGGCCGGTTCTGCTGTTGGCCTCAAACCAAAACAGCTTGAACAAAAAGCCAAAGACAAACAAAGCTACATCTTAAGCGTAGCCGGTTTGCTCGATGAGAAAACCGACATCGCCAAAACCTATTCCGAAAGAATCGAACCGCGTGTTGTCGATTTGGCAACCGGTGAGTACGTTGACAATCCACCGGAAGGCTTCGATGCCCGCAGCGCGGCCAAAGATCCGCAGCAAAACGTGCGCATTGCCCCTGAAGACGATTTGGCCGGTATCAAAACCCGCGCCAAACTCGCCGATGTTTATTTGGTGAAAGACGAAGGCGGCAAAGTAGAACAAATCGTTCTGCCCATGCACGGTAATGGTTTGTGGTCAGTGATGTATGGTTTTGTATCAGTGAAACCCGACGGCAACACGCTCAACGGCATCACCTACTACGAGCAGGGTGAAACCCCGGGCTTGGGTGGCGAAATCGCCAATCCTTTGTGGCAGCAAAAATTTGTCGGCAAAAAACTCTACAACGAGCAAGACAACGTTGCCATCCGTGTCGGTAAAGGCGCAGGCGCCGATCAAGAACACGGCGTAGACGGTTTGTCCGGCGCAACCCTGACCACCAAAGGCGTGCAAGGTACGTTCGATTACTGGTTTGGCGAAAACGGTTATAAACCTTATTTAGCCAAACTGAAAGCAGGAGCAGAATAATGGCTGATACCAAACGTTTGAAACATTTAATGTTTTCCCCATTTGTCGACAATAACCCGATTGCGCTGCAAGTATTGGGTATTTGTTCGGCACTGGCCGTGACCACCAAATTGGAAACCGCCATCGTCATGGGTATTTCCGTGGCTTTTGTAACCGGTTTCTCCAGCCTGTTTATCTCGCTGGTGCGCAATTACATCCCCAACAGCATCCGTATTATCGTGCAGATGGCGATTATTGCCTCATTGGTGACCTTGGTTGACCAGGTTTTGCAGGCATTTGCTTACGAATTGTCCAAGCAGTTATCGGTATTCGTGGGACTGATTATTACCAACTGTATCGTAATGGGCCGCGCGGAAGCATTTGCGATGAAAGAGCCGCCGCTGGAAAGCTTTGTCGACGGTTTCGGCAACGGCTTGGGCTATGGCTTGATTTTGATCATCGTGGCCAGCTTGCGTGAATTGATCGGTTCGGGCAAATTGTTCGGCATGACCGTATTCCAAACCATTCAAGACGGTGGTTGGTATCAGGCCAACGGCTTGTTCCTGCTAGCACCGAGCGCATTCTTTATTATCGGTTTCCTGGTCTGGGCCATCCGCACTTGGAAACCTGAACAGGTGGAGAAATAATCCATGGAACATTATCTGAGCTTATTGGTTAAGTCCGTATTCATTGAAAATATGGCCTTAGCCTTCTTCTTGGGCATGTGTACTTTTTTGGCCGTATCCAAAAAAGTATCCACCGCTTTCGGTTTGGGCATTGCCGTAACTGTGGTTTTGACCATCTCCGTACCTGCCAACCAATTGGTTTATACGCTTTTAAAAGAGGGAGCGATTATTGAAGGCGTGGATTTGACGTTCTTGAAATTCATCACCTTTATCGGTGTCATTGCCGCATTGGTGCAAATTTTGGAAATGATTCTGGACAAATTCTTCCCGGCCCTCTACAACGCGCTTGGTATTTTCCTACCGCTGATTACCGTAAACTGTGCCATTTTCGGTGGCGTGTCATTTATGGTTCAGCGCGAATATAACTTTGGCGAATCCATCGTTTACGGCTTTGGCGCAGGCTTAGGCTGGATGTTGGCCATTGTTGCCTTAGCCGGTATTACTGAAAAACTGAAATATGCCGACGTACCTAACGGTTTAAAGGGGCTGGGCATTACCTTTATTTCCGCCGGCTTAATGGCTTTAGCCTTTATGTCGTTCTCCGGCATTCAGTTATAAGGAAGACACACAATGGAAATTATTTTAGGTATTGTGATGTTTACCGTCATTGTTTTGGCTTTGGCATTGATGATTCTTTTTGCCAAATCAAAATTGGTGAACGAAGGCGACATCACTATTAAAGTCAACGGCGAAAAAGAGTTGACCATGCCTGCGGGCGGAAAACTCTTGGGCGCACTGGCCAACGAAGGCATCTTCATTCCTTCCGCCTGTGGCGGCGGCGGCTCTTGCGGCCAATGTCGAGTGATCGTGAAGAGTGGTGGCGGCGACATTCTGCCGACCGAGCTCTCTCACATCAACAAACGTGAAGCGCGCGAAGGCTGCCGTTTGTCTTGTCAGGTAAACGTCAAAGCCGATATGGACATCGAAGTGCCGGAAGAAGTGTTCGGCGTGAAGAAATGGGAATGCACCGTTATCTCCAACGACAACAAAGCCACTTTCATTAAAGAGCTGAAGTTGGCTATTCCCGAAGGCGAAGAAGTACCTTTCCGCGCCGGCGGCTACATCCAAATCGAAGCTCCGGCGCACACCGTGGCCTACAAAGACTTCAACATTCCGCAAGAATACCACGAAGATTGGGACAAATTCGACCTGTGGCGTTATGTTTCTAAAGTAGATGAGCCGATTCTGCGTGCCTACTCCATGGCTTCTTATCCGGAAGAAAAAGGCATCATCATGCTCAACGTGCGTATCGCTACCCCGCCGCCACGCGAACCTGATGCGCCTCCGGGTCAAATGTCTTCTTATATCTGGTCATTGAAACCGGGTGACAAAGTAACGATTTCCGGCCCGTTTGGCGAATTCTTTGCCAAAGATACTGATGCCGAAATGGTGTTCATCGGCGGCGGTGCCGGTATGGCACCCATGCGTTCTCATATTTTCGACCAATTACGCCGTCTGAAATCTAAACGCAAAATCTCATTCTGGTACGGCGCACGTTCGAAACGCGAAATGTTCTACGTGGAGGATTTCGACGAACTGGCTGCAGAAAACGACAACTTCGAATGGCACGTTGCCCTCTCCGACCCACTGCCGGAAGACAATTGGGATGGTTACACAGGCTTCATTCACAATGTCTTGTATGAGAACTACCTGAAAAACCACGAAGCCCCTGAAGATTGCGAATTCTACATGTGCGGCCCGCCGGTGATGAACCAGGCCGTGATTAAAATGCTCAAAGACTTGGGCGTAGAAGACGAAAACATCCTGCTGGACGATTTCGGCGGCTAACAAAAAAGGAAGAAACTTCGGTTTCTTCCTTTTTTATTTGCAGGCCGTCTGAAAGCCTTTCAGACGGCCTCACACTTTAAATCAAATATCAACTACTTCCAAACCTTATCGCCAAACGAAAACAACGCTAACCCCACCCCCATCACCACCAAACCGATTAATTTCGGCATCGTCATTTCCTGCACGGCCATACCGATCAGGCCGTAATGGTCAATCACCGCCGCGGCCAGCAACTGCCCGATGATGATGACAAACAGCATATTCGCAATGCCCAATTTAGGTGCCAGCAATACGCTGGTGAACACAAACATCACGCCGATCAAACCGCCGCTTAATTTCCACCAAGACTGCTGTCCGATGGCCAAATAACCGAACAAATCCGTTTTGTCCCATGTGATGAAAAACAAGGCCACCGTGCCCACGACAAACGAAATCAAGGTGGCAATTAAGGTTTCGCCACCCATTGACCGCGCCAGTTGCGTATTAATCGCCGCCTGCATGGCCGAAGCCACTCCTGCCGCGAAAGCCAAATCCAGACAAACTGCCCACATATTAGCGCCTCAAAGACTCAAACGGTCTTTTTAAACCGATTTTCCACCGCTCCCAGCGTCCTTAAGAGCAGCCCGTTGGTGTTCATTTTACGTTACAATAGGCCGTCTGAAAAATTTTGTCGCATACCCATGCCTATGTTGAAATCTCTCTATCTACTATTTTTTGGTACCATGTTGTTTTTGCTCGCTGCATGCGGCAAACAAGCGCAAACGGTCACGCTACAAGGCGAAACGATGGGCACGACTTACACCGTCAAATACCTTTCAGACAGCCTTGATTTGCCTAAACCGGAAATCATGCAGGCACAAATTGACAATGTGCTGCAAGAAGTCAACCGCCAAATGTCGACCTATCAAGCAGATTCGGAAATCAGCCAATTTAACCAACTGCGCGAAACCTACCGCCCGCTCAAGATTTCCCAAGATTTTGCTGATGTTATCGCTGAAGCCATACGTTTAAACCAAATGACCCAAGGCGCGTTAGACGTTACCGTTGGGCCTTTGGTGAATTTATGGGGGTTCGGGCCGGATAAAGAAATCACCTACTCGCCCGGCAAAGCCGAAATCGACCAAGCCGCGCAAGCAGTCGGCATCGATAAAGTCGTATTGGCTAACGATGGTGAATCTGCCACGCTCGCCAAAACCCAGGCCGGTGTTTATTTGGATTTGTCCTCCATCGCCAAAGGTTTCGGCGTGGACAAAGTAGCCCAACACCTTGAAAAATCAGGTATTCGCAACTATTTGGTAGAAATAGGCGGCGAATTACACGGCAAAGGCCGCAATGCTTCCGGAGAAGCTTGGCGCGTGGGCATTGAACAGCCGAATATGATTCAAGGCAGTGGTACTCAGATTATTGTGCCGTTGGATAACCAATCTTTGGCTACTTCGGGCGATTACCGTAATTTCCACTTAGATGCGAACGGCAACCGCCTTTCCCACATCATCAATCCGCAAACGCGCGCACCGATTCGCCACAAGCTTGCGTCCATCAGCGTGATTGCCGATAACGCCACCACTGCCGACGGCCTGTCCACCGGTTTATTCGTCTTGGGCGAAGAAAAAGCTCTGGCACTTGCCGAGCAACACGGTTTGGCAGTATTCTTAATCATCTACGACGGTAACGGCTACAAAACCGAAATGTCAAGCGCATTCAAAAAATTACTTAATTAATTTAACCTTGGAACCCGCATCATGAAAACCCTCTTATTAACCTTCGGCATTTTCCTGCTGGTGATTTTAGGCATGGCAGTCGGCTACATTTTCTCCAAACGCTCGATTAAAGGCAGCTGCGGCGGCATTTCCGCCTTGGGCATGGAAAAAATGTGCGATTGCGACACGCCTTGCGACACGCTGCAAAAGAAATTGGATGCTGAAAAAGCAGCCGGTGAAAACAAAGGCATTGTGGTCGATCACTGATTGTTTGATAAATAAACATTGCAGCCACAATAATATCCACAAAACAAATGACGGGGAGAGAGCACCGTCATTTTTTAACACCATCCATTAGGTAGTGTAGCCACAATATTTTCAACCATATCGCAATAATCCGGATTTCTATTACCGCAGCAAATAAAGCCAACCTCTTCGAATAACGCGTGGCAATGCCCCGTCAGCGTTCTGAAATCCCCAAAGCAGTTCCCCACCAAATGGCGGTAACGGTACAGATAGCGGTCAAAAAACAGTCGCTCCTTGCGGTTGGCCTTGGTCGGAATAACGGCATCCATGCCCGCTGAAGCCGCCAAATTCCTGAGTGCATCGGTGCCATCAGCTTTATCGGCCACCAGATCGTCGGCTGCCGTACCGGCAATCAATACTTAGGCAAACAGACAATCTGTCGCACTGCCTTCTCTTAGCAAGAATTTCACCGGTATCCCGTGGGTATCCAACGCCAGATGCAGCTTGGTATTCAGCCCCTTTTTGTACGGCTCATGCCTTCATTGCTGCCTTTGACTCACAGCATGGTGGTGAATTGAGATCGGTGGTCTCCGTCATCAGCTACTCCATATCTTTTTCTCCCGCAAGGATAAACAGCTACCTTCCTTGCGCCAACAATGCCCTGACCGGCGCAAAGTCTTCGCGGTGTTCCGGCAACACCCCGAATTGCTGCAAGGCGGCCAAATGCTGCGCCGT